>NZ_JAUBPT010000027.1:0-61682 GCF_036700905.1 Microcoleus sp. S13_C3
ATAGGGCATAGGGCATAGGGCATAGGGCATAGGGCATAGGGCATAGGGCATAGGGCATAGGGCATAGGCATAGGACTCACCCCATACCTCACAACGCTTGAGAACAGCTATAGGTGCACTTAAAGACTGTAAAAAAGACTGTAAAACACAAAAAATGACTAATTTTACAGTTACTAGAGTAAAAAAATAAATATACGTTGCAACCACAAATGAAAACCCAACATCTGGATTTTTTAATTCGTTCCTGGGAAACGCGCGATCGCGCTGAGGCGTTCTATTTAATTAGGGATGTTTTAGCAGAGTACGGTTTAAAATGCGAACCTCACGGGGCAGATCGAGATGTCTATGATGTAGAACTTCATTATCATAATCAAGGCGGGGAATTTTGGGTAGTTGAACGGCAGGATAAAATAGTGGGTACGGCGGCTTACTATCCGATTGAGCGAGGAAATAATGCTGTGGAAATTCGCAAAATGTATATTTTGCCAGCAGCAAGAGGACAGGGTTTGGGGAAATTTTTACTGCAAGAATTGGAAAGTAAAATTATCGCTCGCGGCTTTGAGGAAATTTGGATAGAAACTGCTAGCATTCTCAAAGAAGCTGTGAAAATGTACGAAAATAGCGGATATCTACCGACAACTGGTGTGGAGACGCCAAGGTGCGATCGGGTTTACGTAAAATTTATAGGTACAAAAAAACTATAATTAGGAGCGCGAATTAAATAACTTACAATTTTAATTGTTATTGTGGGATGGGCGTCCCGCCCGTGCAAAAAGGACGGGCGGGACGCCCATCCCACAAAATTGTGGAAGTTATTTAATTCTCATTCCTTACTAAAAATTACACGATAAGTTTAATTTATTTTTTGCTGCAGAGGAATCTCGATCGCAAATTCGGAACCTTCTCCCAATACAGAATTGCAAGAAAGCTTGCCACCATGTTTTTCTACTATAATAAGGACGGGCGGGACGCCCATCCCACAAAATTGTGGAAGTTATTTAATTCTCATTCCTTACTAAAAATTACACGCTAAGTTTAATTTATCTTTTGCCGCAGAGGAATCTCGATCGCAAATTCGGAACCTTCTCCCAATACAGAAATGCAAGAAAGCTTGCCGCCGTGTTTTTCTACTATTATAGAGTGCGAAATTGCCAATCCTAAGCCAGTTCCTTTGCCGATGGGTTTAGTAGTGAAAAACGGGTCAAACAAGCGCTTTTTCACATCTTCGCTCATCCCAGGGCCGCTGTCAGCTATCCATATGGCAACGCTGTTATTGTCGGTTACTTGGGTGCGAATCCTAATTGCGAGATTTTTGGCGGTGCGATCGGATTTCTTCATCTCCATTTCCAATGCGTCTAGCGCATTGCTCAACAAATTCATAAATACTTGATTTAACTGACCGGGATAACATTCAACTAAAGGTAAATTACCGTATTCTTTAATGACATTAATTGTCTGGTGATCGGCTTTATGTTTCAGGCGGTTTTGCAAAATCAGCAGCGTGCTTTCAATGCCTTCGTGAATGTCAACTTGTTTCTTTTCGGCTTCGTCAAGTCTTGAAAAAGTTCGCAGGCTCAAAACTATGTCGCGGATGCGATCGGCTCCGAATTTCATAGATGCTAAAATTTTCGGTAAATCTTCAATAAGATAATCAATTTCAAAGTCTTCCCTTGCATCTACAATTCGGGCGCTAGGCTGCGGGTATTCCTTCTGGTAAAGTTGCAGCATTTTTAGCAAATTTTGAGTGTATTCGCTGGTGTAGCTGAGATTGCCATAGATAAAATTAACCGGGTTGTTAATTTCGTGGGCGACGCCTGCTACTAACTGGCCCAAACTCGACATTTTTTCACTTTGAATTAATTGAGTTTGGGTGCGTTGGAGTTCGTGTAAAGTTTGTTCTAGCTGTTGAGCTTGAGATTGAGCTAATCGGGCCGCTGTGCGCGTTTGGGTGTAAAGTTCGGCGTGGTCGATCGCGATCGCAATTTGAGCGACCACCGCTTGCATCAGTTCGACTTCCGATTCGCTCCAATTTCGCATGGACATAGCCTGATAGCAGGTAATCACCCCAATATCGCCTGCTGCAGTATGAATGGGCAGCGACAGCACTGAGTTAAAATTTGAAGCCTGGAAAAGTTCGCGCAATTCTACATCTTCAAAAGTGCTGACATCATCAATTCGCAGAATTTCTCGCCGCAAAATCTGTCGCACTGCGAGACTAGATTTGTCGTCTACAGGATAAGTGCCAAGCATACTCGGCAAATCTGCATTCTTCGCTTCGTAAGTTACGTCCCAAAGCGGAGGATTGGTGTTGGGGCGATACCAAGTGAAGATGCACCAATCTAGGTGCATCAGATTGCGAATTTCTTGAACTGCTGTTGCTAAAATTGTGTCTAAATCTAAAGAAGTGCGGATTTGGTTGGCAATTTGATTGAGCAGTAATTCTCGCTGAGCTTGTTGTCTGAGCGCTTGTTCCGATCGCACTAAAGTTTCTTCTGCAAGTTTGCGATCCGTTAAATCTTGGATAACTGCTTGGATCATTTTTTCATTTCCAACCTCGATGACTGTCAGCACGACTTCTGCGGGAAAATCAGTACCGTCTAAGCGCTGATGAACCCAATCAAAACGGTGCTTTCCCCGCTCAAAGGCGATGGCTATCATTTCGTGGGCCAAGCTCAAAGAATCTCTGCCGTTGGGTTGGAAAGGAGGTGAGAGTTTGCCAGGGTTTTGGCAGTACAACTGTTGCGCGGCGGTGCAGCCGAATAGTTGTAGGGTGGCTGTGTTGGCATCGGTGATGGCATTGTCACATAACATAAAAACCGGCAAACTGGTTAATTCGTAGAGCGATCGAAATTTGGCTTCCGACTGCTGCAATGCGGCTTCTGTTTGCTTGCGATCGGTAATGTCGGCAACCATTGCCAAAGCACCCACATAGCGTCCCTGTTTGTCTACCAAGGAATTAGTAGAAACCATCGCCCACAAGTTCCTGCCGTCTCGGCGACGGAACTTAAAATCGAGCTGTTCGCGAATTCCTTCACGGCGGCGTTTTAGACTGATTTGTGCGATCGCCCTGCCTTCTGCATCCATGAAAGCAAATAACGACTGTCCGATCATTTCCTCTGGAGTGCAGCCGAGCATATCGGCCATTTTTTTGTTGACAAAAGTAGTTTTACCCTCCGTATCTATCATCCAAATTCCTTCGTCTGCTGTCTCGACAATGCACCTGTATTTGTCCTCGCTTTCCCTGAGCGCTTCTTCTGCTAATTGGCGAGCCGTAATGTTTTGAGTCATTAGCAATCCGCCGATTATTTCTTGCCGTTCGTTTCTGACTGGCAAAGTATAACCGAGGTAGATGCGATCGCTGTAAATAAATTCTGTAACAACTGTTTCTCCTGCCAGTGCCGCCCGATAATTTGGCTCGACAGCAGCGCAAAAATCTGGCTCGAATACTTCCCAGATTGTCTTGCCTTCCATCAATTCTTTGGAAAGCCCCACGGCTGCTAATTCTGTACCTTCTACCAGCGTGTAGCGCATTTCTGGATCGAACAACATCACCGCACCGTTAGGAAAGTTGCTTGCCATAGTGCGGTAAAGCTGTTCGCTTTTTTGCAGCGCAGCTTCTGCTTGTTTGCGATCGCTAATGTCAATTACAACTGCACCGATGCCGATCGCCTCCCCATCTTTGTCGAGCAGGGGAAAATAAGAGCCTGTCAGGTGTCGGATCAACCCAGGCTTTCTGGGATTGTCACCACTCATCTCGATATTAATTAAGGGTTGTTTCGTCCTCAAAATTTGTTCGTACAAAGGCTCTATTATTGGAGCGATATTCGGCAATATATCGCGTACAGTCTTGCCGATGTGTTCTGCTGGACTCAGGCAATTTATTTCTGCGAGAAATTGATTAATTTGCACGTACCGCAGTTGAGAGTCCAAAATGCAAAGTCCCGCAGGCGCCTCCTTCAAAAAGGCATCAAATAGTGCTTGTCTCTGTGCTAATTCTTGTTCTAAAGCTTTGCAAATGCTGAGATCTGTGAAAGAACCCATCATCCCCACAACTTCTCCCGTTTTGTCTTTCAATAGCGACAGCATCAGGTGCGAGGAAAATTTTTCTCCAGATTTACGGCGTGTGATAACTTCAATTTCATGCTCACCTTTTTCTTGTAGCGGTTTGATGACTTGCTCTAACAAAAATTCGTGCTGTTCTGGCGGGTAAATTAAAGAAACGTGCTGTCCGATAGCCTCAGTTTCTTCATAGCCGTATAACTTTTGGCAGGCTTGATTCCAAATGGCGATCGAGCCGTCCATATCTGTAGAAATCACCGCTTCGTGAAATTGGTCGATAATTTGACTTTGGAGACGCAATTTGTCTTGAGTTTGTTCCAGTTCGGCG
This sequence comes from Microcoleus sp. S13_C3, assembly GCF_036700905.1. Lineage (NCBI taxonomy): Bacteria > Bacillati > Cyanobacteriota > Cyanophyceae > Oscillatoriales > Microcoleaceae > Microcoleus > Microcoleus sp. S13_C3. The sequence goes on from NZ_JAUBPT010000027.1 coordinate 4,388, forward strand.
ATTTTTTCTTCGAGTAGCTTCTGAGTTTTTGCCAGTTGGGCAGTCTGCTTGGCCAGCAATTTTTCTAGATGTGAATTGCTGTGCGGCGGCGCTGATTCCAGCGGAGCGCTATTTTGATCCCGATTATTAAAGATTTCTTCAACACTTAGCCAAATCGCGCACTGTCCCTCCGTTTCAATTGCCCGCTCGGAAACTCGCACGGGTACGAGATGCTGGTTTTTATGTTTGTATGCTGCTTCGCACAGGTGCGCGTGGCTATTTTTTGCTTGACATTCTAGATATTTTTCTGGGCGCGCGCACTGTGTTTGCTGAATTTCCCAATAGTTGAGGTGGAGAGTTTCTGCAACTGTGCGGCCGATAATATTTGCAAAAGCTGGATTTACGTCGAGAAAAGTCCCGTCCGTCCGGCACAATGCCAGCCCGATCGGGCACAGTTCTAACAATGGGCGGTTGCAGCGAGGGCGCTTGGCTTTTCCTAACTGGCTTTGCATCTGACCTAGCGGGACTTGGGTGATTTAATTATATCTTTATTATCTTGTTTATTGTTGTGAGTTTTATCCTTGATTAAGGAAGAGATAAGAAGGAAGTTCGGCAACGATCCCTCTACGGGATTTAACAAATGTAACGGATAGATGCTGAGCTTGGAGAGAAGAAGGAAGAGATTGGAGGTTCGAGGTTCGAGGGAAGTTCGGCAACGATCGCGCGATCGGGATTTAACGGATGGATGTTGAGGAAAAAGACAAGATGGGGAAACAAAAGTGAGTAATAATCAACGGGGAGGAAGAAAGAGGGAATGAGAAGAAACCCGAAAAATCACAAAAGAAGAAGTACAAAACTGGTACAAACACCATTAATTTATACATGGTATCTTCCCTCCAACCTTCTTCCTTCTTCCTTCTTCCGACGGACATCCGTTACATCCGTTACATCCGTTACATAATCCGTTGCCGAACTTCCTTCTATTAATCGCGGGCGATACCTTCGGAGCGGGCGGCCAACTGCACTGCACCGGCGACAGCAATGGCAACTCTTTCGTCAAAAACAGACGGTATAATGTGTTCTTTGTCAAGCTGAGAAGGACTGACTAAAGAGGCGATCGCATAAGCTGCTTCCAAATACATACTGGTCGTAATCGTGGCAGCTTTGCAGTCCAAAGCACCTCGAAATATCCCCGGAAATGCCAAAACATTGTTAATTTGATTCGGGTAATCGCTGCGTCCGGTTGCTATGATCGCCGCATCTTCCATAATTAATTCTGGCTGAATTTCAGGAATGGGATTTGCCATTGCAAAAACAATGGGATTTTCGGCCATCGAACGCACCATCGCGCGGGTAAGCACGCCAGGAGCGCTGACTCCTAAAAATACATCGGCACCGGCGATCGCATCTTCCAAAGTACCGCTCGAAGCCACGGCAAATTCTAGTTTTTCTGGGTTCATATCCGTGCGGTCTTGGGAGAGGACGCCTTTGGAGTCGCACATGATGATGTTTTGGGCACCTGCTTTACGCAGCAAGCGGGCGATCGCGACTCCGGCCGCACCGGCTCCGTTAATCACGATACACACTTCTGCGATGGTCTTTTTGACGATTTTCAAGGCATTAATTAATGCTGCCAAACTAACAATCGCAGTGCCGTGCTGGTCGTCGTGAAAAATCGGAATATCTAAGGTTTCCCGCAATCTTGCTTCGATTTCAAAGCAGCGGGGAGAAGAAATATCTTCGAGGTTAACGCCGCCAAAAACCGGGGCGATATTCTGCACTGTGCGAATAATTTCCTCAGTATCTTGGGTATTCAAACAGATAGGAAAGGCGTCAATCCCTGCAAATTCTTTAAATAGCATGGCTTTGCCTTCCATGACTGGCAGTGCGGCGGCAGGGCCGAGGTTTCCCAGTCCCAAAACTGCGCTACCGTCGGTAACAATGGCAACAGTATTTTGTTTGATTGTGAGGTTATAAACTTGTTGCGGGTCATTGGCGATCGCCGTGCAGATGCGGCCCACTCCTGGAGTGTATGCCATTGCCAAATCCGACTGGCGTTTGAGGGAAATTTTGCTCACTACGCTGATTTTTCCGCCGCGGTGCAAGTTGAAAGTGCGATCGTACACTTCGAGCACTTTAATATCTGGCAGTCCTTTAACTGCTTGGACTATTTCTTCGTTATGTTCGAGGCTGTAAGCATCGACGGTGATATCGCGAACGGTAGTGGCGCGGGTTTGCTCGATCAAGTCGATTTGGCCGAAGTTGCCGCCGACAGATGCGATCGCGCTGGTGACTCTTGCCAGCATTCCCGGCTGGTTCGGCAGAGCAACCCGAATTGTTAAACTAAAGCTGGGATTGGGTGTCAGTTTTACCATGATGCCTTGATTTCCGATTTGAGAATTTCAATCTTAGATTTTATCGCCAATGTTAGGCATAAAATTTAATAATTTAAATTTTCAACTGAAATTTTTAACAAATTCTATGAGCCTGTGGTGCGATCGCTCTGCACTGCCAGGGGTGTGGCTGGGAAACTGCTCTTTTTTTGAGTAAAGCTTTGCTCTGTTTCTAGCTGGTGACCAGGAATTTCAAAGGTGGTACCCGCCACGTGATTTATCCGTAGAATCAATCCAAAATCTAAAATCTAAAATCCTCAAGCCCCCGCATTTATCCGTGGGGTAAATCTCAAATCTCAAATCTCAAATCTCAAATCGATTGACTCTCCCACAAACAGTCTATTTTCTGTCAATTTCCTCGCGAACCGCGAATATGAAGCGCGGGGGTAGAAACCGGGTTTCTGAGGTAAACCTGCGGAACTCTTATCTATTTTTGAGAAGATTTCTGCTTATTCTGAACCTCAGCAGATATTTCGCAAAAATCTCTTTTCCAGCGATACCGCCTAATTCCTGCTGCTGTCTTTTGAAGCGAGACACCCAGGAGAGTTGATGCGGCTTTTTGATTTCCTTTATTGGGAATGTAAAAAGTAGATGCACGGCTGTTTGAGCCGGCAGGTAAAAATCTGAGCGACTGACAAGCGGGCCTTTGATATATATTTTGTCTGGTTTAACACTTGCCAAAGATTGCGAGTGCAACCTTGCAAACGCTCTAAATTACCTGCACGCTTTGCCCGATAATTCCAGGGATTTTAACTAACAGACAATCTACCCCGCGCCACCACGAGCACAGCTTGGGCCGAACCGTCTTGAGTTGCTGGTTGCTAACTGTCAATTTTACCGATCGGCCGCAGCATCGGCCCATATAATTGTAAAGAATTTGCAAGCCAGACAATCTGGGGGAACTTTTTCTAAGTCTTGCAGATCTATCGGTTGCTCTGCTTCGCTGCCGGGGGGAACTATGCACAGGGCAACTTGTCCGACTCCAGCCATGAGTTCGGCAACTCGCTCCAAAATACTGTCCATTTTTTCCATTAGTTGCTCTGCTGCATCGAGACTCGGCGCGATGATGAAAAAGGTTTTGACTCCATCGGGACAAGGGGCGAAGCCAAGCGTACACTCTCGTAATAGTGCTTGGGCGGAGAGACTGAAACCGTCGTAGAAGCGAGCGATTACTGCTTGATAAAAGGCGATTGTCAGAGAGCGATCGCCAAAAATTGGTTGAGATAACATAACTACTTCCTTTCGTAGGATTTTTGGGAGCATTGAAAAAATTTTAACATACCTTAATGTAAGCGATTTAACAAAATGATCTAGCGATCGAGATCATGGACTTGATGTGATAATTTTTAATTTGTGTAGCGATCGCAACTGTGATAAAATGTACTGTGTGCTATCACGGCCAGTGATTTTGATTGCATCAGCAGCTCAAAGCTAAGTACAAAATTTCCTACTAGGTGAGGAGAGGGGGATAGGCCCAGAGGGAGAGAACCAGAGGGAAATTACCTAAGTAGTAAGAGTATTATTGCCACAAAGTGCTTAATCTAGAGTTTAACTACCAGCCGGGAAGTCCCTCTGTATATTCAGAGGGGACGCATCTGAGCGCTACGCGAAGTACCCCGAATGAATTACGCCCGCGTGATGAAAGGCTCGTCGGGTGTAGGTACGGAAACCGACAATTAGACATTGCGAGTACCTTTAACTTTGATGTACTTTATAACTATTAAATCGAAAAAATGGTACATTAAAGTAGGTCGAAAAAAAGAAGTTTCCAATGCAAGTAACATACAAATACCGCCTCAAACCCACAAAAACCCAATTAGCAACAATTGTGGCTCATCTAGAACTCTGTCGTCGGCAGTACAACTACCGACTTGGCGAAAGATTCAGATGGTGGGAATCCACGAGAACGCCCGTCAACGCCTGTTCCTTGATTGTTTCGATAGTCCCTATTGAGGAGATTTATCAAAACATTCCTTTGGCGAGAGTGCAGACTAGGGATGGTAGAAAAAAGGATGAATTAGGTAATCCTTTGACTAAAAAGGGTGACATTTTCTCGAACATTGAAGGCGGTTATGTGCAGTGGCTAACCATACAGCTTGCCGACATGAAAAACACTAAAAAACTATTTCCTGACTATAAAGTGTTGGATTCACAGGTTTTACAAGATGTCGTCAACAGGGTGGAAACTTCCTTTTCAAATTTCACCACGCCGGATAAAAATGGCAATCGTAGGGGCAAACCCAAGTTCAAAGGGTTTCACTACTACAAATCTTTCACTTATCCTCAGTTGGACAATTTAAATATTGTCAAGGACGAGCAAAATAGGATTTGTATTAACCTCGCAAAGATAGGTCAAGTACCTATGGTTTTCCACCGCCCCATACCAACAGGGTTCAAGGTTAAGACGGGTATAGTTATTAGAGAAGCGGATGGGTGGTATATTTCCCTGACGCTAGAAGATAAGACGGTTCCTGTAACGGTTGCAGAAATTCAACCGACTGATGAAAAAACTTTTGGTATAGATTTAGGAATAACTAATTACGTTTATCTTTCTAATGGCGAAAGAGTTGAGAATCCTAGATTTTTGAGGAAGTCTGCCCAGAAGCTGGCAAGACTTCAAGCGAAGCTAGCTAACCGAGTTAAGGGTTCTAAGCCTTGGAAAGTTATCAAGGACAGGATTTCTAGACTTCATCAGTTCGTAGCCAGAGCTAGATTGGATTTTCAGTTTAAAACGGCACATGATCTGTTCGGGAAATGTGAAGTTTTAGCTGTTGAAGACTTGAGTGTCAAAAATCTGACTAGACGCGCCAAGCCCAAGACCGATATTGAGGATGGTAATTTGGTTTATTTGCCCAACGGTCAATCAGCTAAGAGTGGCTTGAATAAATCCATGCTTGATGCTGCTCATGGGCAATTCGCTAGCGTCCTAAAATATGTCGCCTGGAAATTGGGTAAAAGCGTTTTGTTTGTTGATCCGAAGGGAACTTCTCAACATTGCTGGAACTGCCTAAATAAAGTTCCGAAAGAATTATCGGAGCGGTGGCATTCCTGTCAGTGTGGAGAATCTTTGGATCGAGATGAAAACTCAGCTAAACTTATTAGAAAGATTGGTCTGAGTTACGAAAGTGGCGGGGGAACTCCGTCACTCAAAAAAGCCTTTGCAAAAAAGGAAAAAGAAGCCTGCGGTCTAACTGTACTCAGTTGACCGTCAGGTTGGTTCACAATAAACATCCAATCAAAATATTCAAGATGAACTCGATCGCTCAACAGTTAAAAGCAAAATTTGAAAAAGCATTCACCGCTGCATTCGGCGAAAGTTATGCAGGTGCAGATCCGATGCTAGCCGCCGCCAGCAATCCCAACTTTGGGGACTTTCAATGCAACGCGGCGATGAGTTTGGGGAAAAAGTTAGGAAAGCCCCCACGGGCGATCGCCTCGACAATCATCGAAAACCTAGATATTACTGACATCTGCGAAACCCCAGAAATCGCCGGGCCTGGTTTTATCAATTTGAAGCTGAAACCGGCTTATTTGGAAGCGCAAATTAGTGAGATCGCCGCCGACTCGCGTTTGGGGATTGAACCGGCGAAAACGCCTCAGACAATCGCGATCGACTTTTCGAGTCCGAATATAGCCAAAGAAATGCACGTCGGACATTTGCGATCGACAATCATCGGAGATGCGATCGCCCGCACCCTCGAATTTCAAGGCCACGACGTACTCAGAATCAACCACATCGGCGACTGGGGCACGCAATTCGGAATGCTGATCGCATACTTGCGCGAAGTTCACCCCGAAGCCCTCACAACCGCTGACGCCCTAGACTTAGGAGATTTAGTCGCATTTTACCGCCAAGCAAAACAGCGCTTTGACACAGACGAAACCTTCAAAGAAACCGCCCGCCAAGAAGTAGTAAAACTGCAAGCAGGCGCCGAAGACACCCGCCGCGCTTGGAAATTGCTGTGCGATCAATCTCGCCGCGAATTCCAAGTAATCTACGACTTGCTCGATATCAAATTAACCGAACGCGGCGAATCGTTTTACAATCCTCTATTGCCCGCTGTAGTCGAAGATTTAACCAACTTAGGTTTGCTAGTAGAAAGTGACGGCGCGAAATGCGTTTTTGTAGACGGTTTCACCAACAAAGAAGGCGAACCACTGCCGCTAATCGTGCAGAAAACCGACGGCGGCTACAATTACGCCACAACAGATTTAGCAGCAGTGCGCTACCGCATCCAAAAAGACAATGCAAAGCGGTTAATTTATGTCACAGATTCAGGACAAGCAAACCATTTTGCCCAAGTATTTGCAGTAGCCAGAAAAGCCGGTTGGATTCCTGAAGATGTCGAAATTGTCCACATTCCCTTCGGTTTGGTATTGGGAGAAGACGGCAAAAAACTCAAAACTCGTTCTGGGGAAACAGTGCGGTTGCAGGATTTGTTAGATGAGGCGATCGTCCGCACGCGCCAAGATTTAGAAGAGAGATTAAAAGTCGAAGAAAGACAAGAAACTGAGGAATTTATTGCTAACGTATCTCGAACAGTTGGTTTGAGTGCCGTTAAGTATGCCGATTTAAGTCAAAATCGCGCCAGCAACTATATTTTCAGTTACGACAAAATGCTCGCATTGCAAGGAAATACCGCTCCTTATATGCTGTATGCTTACGTGCGCGTGCAAGGAATTCGCCGCAAAGGTGAGATTGATTTTGATAATTTAGATGCTGGTGCGAAAGTAATCTTGCAGTCTGATGCAGAGTTGGTTTTAGCCAAACATTTATTGCAGTTGAATGAAGTGATAAATGCGGTTGGCGGCGATTTGTTGCCGAATCGAATTTGTCAGTATTTGTTTGAATTGAGCCAAAAGTTCAATCAATTTTTTGAGCAATGTCCGGTTTTGAAAGCTGAGGAACCGTTGCGGACTTCGCGGTTGATTTTGTGCGATTTGACGGCGAGGACTTTGAAGTTGGGTTTGGAGTTGTTGGGGATTAAGGTATTGGAGAGGATGTAATCTAAGGTTTGTAGCTGTAGGGTGCGTGAGAGCAATAAATATTTGAATCTAGATGATGAGACTATTTGCACTCACGCACCGCCCCAAACAGTATTGTATAAATTTTACAGTTCCCAGAATTTATTTCGCTTTTTAGGAGATTTTCCTTTCTTACCTTTATGTTGAAAATTTGCCAAGTCTATCTCTGCGTAGTTGAGGCGTTGGCGAAGCATTTCAAGGCTTTCCTGACAATCAATAGTTTCAGGATGTTTAGAGCCTAACTTTCGCTGAAGAATTTTAAAAAGTCGTAGCATTAGCGGTTCCGCTTCACTATAGCGATCCCGATCTAAATAAAAACAAGCCAAATTTTTGAGGCTAATTTGTACCTGAATATGGTCTTTTGCCAAGCAGCTTTCTCTAATTTGTAATGCTTTTACAAACAAAGGCTCCGCTTGGCTGTAGTGACCTTGACAGTAATATAAATAAGCTAGATCATTTAGACTAATAGCAACATCAGGATGTTCTTCTCCTAGCCAGTAAATTCTTGTTTTTAAAGCTTGTAAATGCAGAGGCTCTGCTTCATTATAGCGACATTGAGTATCATATAAATGTGCTAAATGATGCTGAGTTATTGCCAGATCGGGATGGTCTTCTCCCAATATTTTTTTCCTCATTTCCAAAACTTGGATTAATAAGGGTTCTGCTTCACTGGGATGATATTTTTCAAGGTATAACAGTGCTAGATTATTCAGGTGTGTTGCGACATCAGGATGGTTTTCTGCCAGTAATTGCTTTGTTATTTCCAAGGCTTGCTTATAAAAATTTTCAGCTTCAGCGTAGCGTTGCTGATGCTTGCAAATACGTGCTATATAGCTTAGTAAATTAGGCAAGTGGTTAACATTGCTAAAATCTTTGCTCTCCTCTATAGATCGCATTAACAGAGATTCAGCTTTTTCATATTCATCTTGTTCAAAATATAGTGCTACCAGATGGTTCAAGCAGGTTATGAGAAGATTAGTGTCTTCTTCACGCCAGTATTTGCTTAGATATAAGGCTTGCAAATACATAGTTTCAGCTTCATCATAACGACCTTGAAGGTTGTACAGGCTAGCGAGATTGATTAAACTGATTGATACGCAAACATTTTGTTCTCCGAGTAAGCGTTTGTCTAGTTCCAAAGCTTCTACTAATAGGGGTTCAACTTCCCTATAGCGACCTAGAGCTTTGTAGACGCAAGCCAAATTGCTGAGGCTTGTTGCCACTTGGGAATGCTCTGACCCAAAATGCGATCGAGTTACGGATAGACATTGCTCAAACCAAGGTAATGCTTGATCGTATAATCCTTGACCTGTATAAAATCGACCCAAGCCTACAAAAGGCACTGTTAAATACTTGTCATTCAGTAAATCCCTTAACTCTTTGTCTTTGGCTATCTCTGCCACATGGGGAATAGCAGGGGCAGCTATTTGAATCTGCTGATAAGTGGGTGAATCAGGGATTTGATCCGCTACTGCCCATGTGGCGTTTACAAATGCTTCTTTAAGTTCATTCACTTCTATTGACTCTTCTCGCTTCCCCCTCAAAAATTCTCGAATTAGGGGATGCAAACGACAGGCTGTATCACTCGTATACTTTAGCAGATGGCAATTCAATAAATCAGCTCTAGCTTCTTCCAAAAGTTCTAAATCAATTTCCTCATCTTCTGAGGTGAGCAGATAATGGTATGCTCCTTTCACTAGCCACCAAGGAATGTCAGCTAAGGCAAATAAACTCAGCATACAGCCCAATTTTTGGGCGTTTTCATATAATCGCTCCCAACTCAACTCAAAGGCAGCAGCTACCCCCAATTGGGCAGTCATTGTCGGGTCAGGTTTTTGGACAGCTATGTGTCTGAGTCGCTTTTCCTCCAGTAAAGACAGCATTGCCTCCAACGACAAATCCCGGCGATTATAAAGATAACACCCCACTAATTCCAACCCCAAGGGCAAATAGCCAAGCCACTCACATATTTGTTCGGCAACATCTAATTCCTGTTGAAAGCGATCGCCATCTTCAATCAGCACTTCCAACAGTCTCAGTGCCGCCTCTGCTTTCAGTTCATCCAATGGCAAATACGCCAAACCTCGCCCCAACTGTTCCCGCGATGTAATCAGCACCTTAAACCCAGATGATTTTGGTGGCAAATAAGGCTTTACCTCCTGCTTGTAGTCTGTGACATCATCGAACGCAATCAGCACATCTCCCGATGGCCAATTTTGCCAGCAGTACCTCAACTGATTTGGTAAATCAAAATCCTCTGGCGGCTTCAGGTTTAAGAGACTCCGCGCAAAACTAACAATTTGAAGCCCTACATCTCCATTTCTGACATCAATCCAACAAACACCGCCGGCACCGTCACCTAACCCCTCTAAATGTCGCTGCCCATAGCGATCGGCAAGTGCTGTTTTGCCAACCCCGCCCATGCCAATAATCGCGACAGCAGGAAGATTATTCTGTTGCTGAAACAACTCATCCAGCTTTTCAATATCCTGTTCTCGCCCTACAAACTCCACCACACTGCTGCGAGTAAGATTATCGTATTTCTCACGCCTCGGTTTGGCAAAGACTCGCTCCTTTTCCCTCAGAATAACATCGCACTCTTCTGGAGTTGCCGGAAATATTTCCTCATTTCGCCTGATGAAAACAGTGTCAGCAGGATAAGTTGTACTCCGTGTTGTTAAATCTCTGATCGTCCGGTGTAAATGGGGACTCGGCGGGATAGAAACCACGAAAATATTTTTGCCATCTATCTCAACTGTTTCACAGTGAACATCTGGAATAGGAGGCTCACAGGCAGGGTTAACCCTTTGCAGAATTTGTTTGGGGATTAGCAGGTTGCTAACATCAAATAAGTCTCTCGTACCATCAGGCCTTAACTCATCCCCAACCCCTATAATTAGATAGCCTTTTTGCTCAGCGGTGTTAACATTGCCATTAGTGAGTGATAGAATATCTCTGATGAACTCATCGCATTGCTTCTTGGCATCATCTTTATTGGGGTCTTTTAGTTTGTGCAGTTCCCGTTTGAAATCTAATTTCAAACCTTCGGGCTGGCTGATGAGTTTTCTAAGCTGCTGACTGTCCATAGTTTATGTCCTTTTAAAATCGAGCATTTACGGCTTTTTGTTAACAATTAAGGTATCCAGAATGCCTTTAAACATTGTTACGACAATTTGGCGATCGTTATCTCTGACAAAAATATCGTAATTAGGACTTGAGTTAATTTCAATTAACCAATAGGCTCCCTTTTTATCGATTGCTATGTCAAGCCCAGCATAATTAATCGAAATTTCCTCAAAAACAGGTTTAACAAAATCTTCAATTGCAGACATTAGAGTGGGATTAATTATATGTTTGGCTTTTGCACCTTCCCAGTGCAGCGGGCTTAAATTGCCCGCAAATTTAGCCTGAGATTTGTCTTTCTCGTACAGCAAAACTAGCTTTTCTTTGCAGAATACAGCCCGATATTCGTGGGCAATTTCGATATATTCTTGAGCTAGGGCCACATAGTCATAATCTTTGCTGTTGACGTTAAATATAATTTCTAGGGCTTCTTTAATTTGCTCTCTAGTTTTACATAAAAAAACATTGTTGCCACCAGCACCGCGATTTCTTTTGAGAATCACCGGGAAATCGAATTTTTTGTTTACTTCTAAAACTATTGATTCAATATCTGGGAAACTCAAATACTTTTTATACTTCTCCTCGCAGTGAGGCGAGACAAAACCGAGAGTTCTGGGAGTATTTATATTACCGTTTAATAGTTGATAGGTATATTCTTTGTCTTTAAAAATCTCTGCTACTGACGCGCTGTTAAATGCCGTCATGTAATTGACAAAATAATATTCTTCGCCGCCCTGTTTGAGTCTAATCAAGTTTTGGGAAGGATGCAGGATTTCGTAAGGGATATTTAATTCCTCACAAGCTTCGAGAACGAGACTGATATTTGTCAGCATAATTTGAACAGTATAAATGTTGAGGACTTACGCACCCTGACCTCAGAAACGCGGTTTCTTTGTCTATTTCTCCTGAGTAAATGCAAAACTCGTAGAAACCGGGTTTCTAGCCCCCATGCGTAAGCCCTGATTTTTTTCATTCACACTATACCACAGGAGGAAGCAATGAGCATAAATGGCGATCGCCTTACCTACTTACTGCTTTGTCCGATGTACTTTCTTCTGGCAAAACATAGAAATCAACATCGATTTCTGCATTCAGTTTAGCTGCTTGAGCGACAATATCTCGATCGAAATGTATGGCTGGTACACTGCCTCTTCGATAATAAATGACACAAGCAATCTCCGCAGCATAACACTTGCACAACTCAAGCAAAGGAACCCACCCGGGCTGAAGCTGTTCTAAAACCGAATTAATGTGTTCTTCTAAGTCAGCAGATTTTTCAATTTTAGAATACACGCTCCAACCATTTTCCTGATGCCGTCTAGTACCCCTAGGATTAATTAAGTCCCCTTTCCTCCAAGTTTCAGTTGGATTGATGCTTACCTTTACAGTCACTTCATCTGGATCGAATTCCATTCCCGTCAACATAAAGTAAGAGTAAATTTCTGACTCCATCAGCCCGCTCCTCTTTGATTAATTAATTAATTAAAAATCATTAATATTCAAATCCGTGAATTCACCGGCCCCAATACCACTTTTAGGTTTAACATAAATATTCCCTTCTGTGTCTTTGTAGAGGTCTCTTTTTGAAGCATTGCGTTTACCTTTGAGTAAATGAATGTTTTCACCCCCTCTCTGAAGCCTCTCGATTTCATCAATAGTCAGCAGCTTGTCTTGTCTCCAGTTTCGGTCTTCTTCACTATTCTCTAAATCTGTTTCCGTCATTCCTCACACCCCTAAAAATTTGAGAATCGCTTCCAAATCTCAAATCTCCAATTCGTTAGCGCAGCCCTCGAAGAGGATCGCACTTTTATCCAAACAACCGCTGCTGTCCGTTTGCCGCATCTTTCCCGGCATAAATCTCGCGCGTTCCCTTGGGAATGTAAATCCAATCGAATTCTTGTAAGCGGTTTGTTAAATTGGAAATGCTCACTCCCAATTCATCTCTCATTTTGTATAAATGCGACCACTTAGTTAAATCCCGTCCCTGTCTTTTTTCCTCCAAAATACACCGAGGCATCAACAAACAGCTTGCAAAATATTGCGCTTGCCATTCGATCGACAAAACCTTATTATCCGCACTCGCACCCCGACAAACAAACGGTTCCTCGACATCAGACGCCGTTTTTCCTTCATTGCCTAAGTTTAATTCCAACTGTTCCACAGTGCCGTCTGCTTCGTCTTGATTGACGTGTAGCACCCAGTGGCCGATTTCGTGGGCGATCGTCGATTCGATGAAGCCCGGCGGTTTTTCGAGAATCTGTTCGTTGATTTCGATTAACCGCTGCTGCGGCAAAATCCTTGCCGCGATCGCACCTTCTTCATCCGGCTCAATGCACTCCCAAACTACGCCTAAATCCAGAAAATCAGCAACCGTTGTCGCATCAAAAGGCCATCTCGGAGCAAAATTTTGCGTTTTCTGCATCTGCATCAAGATGTCATTTGCCAAACGCTCGATCGATTCTTTGGGATAGAAGCAATACGGCTTAAAAATACTCACTATGAGGGGCCTCTCTTACGCTTCAAAAGACTGTTTGAGCCAATCTGGATTTTCTTGCATCCGGCGGAAAAGAGCCTGCATTTCCTTCGGATTCTGCTTCAGCAGCGCTTCGTACTGCTGCGGCAGCCTCCCCGCCAAGAAAATCAATTCCTCTTCGTTTATGTCTAGATTCCGCGCTAACGCTCGGATTACCTCCTCTTTTGGCGCATAATCCGCTCGATCGTTCTCCAACTTCGACAAATAAGTAAAGTCCACACTTAGCATAGCAGCTAGCTCACGTTGTGAGTAAGCTTTGTCCTTGCGAGCTTGACGGATCAGTCTTCCAAATGTTTGTTCCACGGTTTTTTGCCTCCTGACAAGCATTCTAGCCTGTTTTGATGAAAAGTTCAACAAAATACTTGACGGGAAAATCAACCCGCGCTACCATGAGGTTAGTTGACGGTTTAATCAACTAGGGGAGCCTGACTGGTAGGGTTAAGGGTGCAAATTAGCCCAGCCCACACGCTACATATAGCGTCGTCAACTTCAGAGGAGTGAGAAGCGCTGGGCGTCAAAACGCTTGTACGCAGCAAATAAGGAGGAGCAGATCGCAAATGCTGAGAACCTGGACAGACACGCATTACAAGCTCGAAGACGATGACTGGCTATACATCGCCACCCACGAAGAACAAAGCTCAGCCTCACTGGTTTGTCCCGGCTACGCGCGGGATGGCGAAGGCTTCAGCATCCACTTCACCCCAGCGCACCTAGAAACGTTAGAGCATTTGCTCGCCGCGCTGCGGATTATCAAAGCTCAACAAGAGGCGATGCTTGAGTATACCTATCCAGAACCAAAAGCGACAACACATCTCATTCGGTAATCGAAGTTCTGCCACGAGCAATGTACGAGATTTAACTGATTACCAATTACCAATTCCCCGTAAAGCAATAAATAACTAAGGAAAAACGAACAATGACTACTAAAACACAAGAAAGACCTACATTTTCAGTATTTGGTGCCAAACCGAGCAATGCTTTGCTAGTACCAGAAATCCCGATCGCCGTCCGAAACAACTGTCAGATTGGCCAATGGGCGATCGGCGACACCGACTACGGTTCAAAATGCTCAATGACAATCCTCAAATTCTCCAAATTCTTCGGCTCCCTCGGTCAAACTTCCCACACACTATGGGGTCAACTGTGGTTTGTCGCAGAAACCGGCGAATTGCCACAAGGAGTAGTCATGGTGACATACATCAAAAACCGCAGTTTGAGCGATTTTAACGGCTTAGTTGCCTCAGTTCAATCTCGCGGAGTAGAGCCTGCTACAGGTATTTTCATTCCCGAGTTTACCCAGCATTCCGGTGAAAAACCCGACGACAGCGGATTCGTTAAACCAATCAATTATTACAGTTTAAAATGGTCGTGGATGGAGCGTAGCAACTGGGCAATTATCGACCAAGCAGCAGCTATTTTGTCCGATATGAGCAATCAATCTCGGATGATCGATTTAGAAGGAACGCGGCAAATGGTGTGTTTGGATAATCTCCCTCCCCAGGAAGTTGCGCGCTTGATGGCGGCTCACGCTAGCGGTGAAAGCGATGCTAGGGCTTTGAATTCTAACAGCGCTATGTCGTTGTCGCCAGCCGAAGACCAATTAACTGCTGACTTGTTCTAATTTTGTTGTAAAGGCGCGATTTAATCGCGCCTTTGCCATAACTGTTACAACAGAGTGAAATGAAGAAATTAACTAAGCTGAAAACCAAACCCAACCTGCAAGAAAGCCGTTTGAGAGAGAATCTTGAGCTGCTAGACCAAATTCGGACAGATGCAGTTAACGACATCGAAAGTCTCACCGAAGGCTTCCAGCACATGACTTTAGTTGCCGAATCAGTCCAGCGGAATTACCGAGCTTTGTTAGCCGAAAATCAATTGCTAAAAGGCGCACTTTTGAGTATAATTGATGAGTGCGCCTGCTGGGAAGGAAATCGGTGCGATCGCTGCTGGAAACTTCTCAAAATGCTAGCCAGCGATAATCCCGAAGAAAAACCCGACGCAGCCAGCAAGTACCGTTCCATTCTCAGCCAACTCCGCAACTTAGAATAACTAAAAACGTTTCAGTCACAAGTGTCTAAAACTTAGAATCAGGAGAAGCAAACATTATGACAATAGCAACTGCCAAGGATAGCAAAGCCCAAATTTTGCAAAACTTTCAGCAGATTTTAGCCGACAAGAAAAAGATCGAATCCAAAGTCGAAACCAAAGAACAGTCAGCCGAAAAAGCCAAAAACAAACAACTCCTCGAAGTCGCTTCCACCTACACAATTGACAGCATAGTCAAAGGCTTGGCTGACTTGCAATTAGATTTCGGCAGCATCATCAGCGGACTTTCGGAAAAACTGAAGGCGGAATCTTCCAAATTAGACGAATTAAAACGCGCGATCGAAATCGAAGCCCAACAATTGCAAGAGTTGCAGCAAATCCGAGTTGTAGCAGACGCCCTCCACATTTTAACTCAAGAGCACCGAGAAAAATTGACACTGCTCGAACAAAACGCTGCTAACCAACGCGAAATTATCGAAAAAGACACGACCCAAAAACGCAAAATTTGGGAAAAAGAACAGCAAGAATTTGATGCAGCAGTTCAAGAAGAAACTGCACTCCTAACTAAAAAGCGCCAAGAAGAAACAGCAGATTATCAATACGAATTACAGCGCACTCGCAAAATCGAAACCGACGAATACGAAGAAACGAAGCGCAAACTAGAACGGGACTTGCAAGAATCTACTCGCGAAAAAGAGAAAAATTGGGTGGAACGGGAAAAAGTCCTCAGCGACAATCAAGCGGAGTTTGAAGAGAATCAAAGAAAAGCCGCCGGATTTGAAGAAGAACTCAAACAGGCTTATGTCAAAGCCAAAGAAGAAGCAATTCAAGAAGTTTCCCGCGAAGCTAAAGTCAAGGCAGATTTAGTGGATAAAGAATGGGAAAGCACTAAGCAAGGATATGAATTGAAAACGCAATCTTTGCAGCAGACTATTGAACGACAAACCGAACAAATCGCCGAAACTTCCGCGCAACTGCAAGCCACGATGAAGCAAGCGCAAGATTTGGCCATGAAAGCTTTTGCCAGCAAAGCTTAAAACCCAGTAAGGTGTGCAATGCCCACCTTACGGAAAAATGACAGAAATTTTCCCAACTATTAAGGAATGAAAAGTCATGAACAAAAGAGTTAGCGACAAAAGCACCAAAGCTGAAATTTTAGAAGCGTACAAGGAAGCAGCGCAAGAAAAAGCGCAGCTAGAATCGCAAATCCAACAGCTAAACGCTTCCCAAAAGCAAACAGCAGCCCCCGAAAAACCTATTGTGGAGGCACAAAAACCAATGGCTTTAACTCAAAATCCACAAAAAATGCAGTCTACAATCGACAATTTGATTTTGCTGCAATTTGGCTTTGGTGGCGCTGTCAGTGAGTTGTCGGAGAAATTAACTTCGGAAGCTGCTAAAGTCGAAGAATTGCGGCGCACTGTGGGCGAGGAAATTCAACAACTGCAAGAGTTGCACAGTTTAGAAGATGTTGCAGAAGATACGCTGGACAATTTAATTCAACAGTATGAAGAAAGCGCGAAAACTTTTGCTGGCGAACTCAGCGAACAGCGCGAAACTGTTGAACAGGAATTGTTGGAACGCCGGCAAGCTTGGGAAAAAGAGCAGGAACTCCACAAGTTGGCTATTAAAGAACGCAATGAGCATCACCAAAAAGCTCGCCAGCGGGATGAAGAGTTGTATGATTATGAGTTGAATCTTCAGCGAAATCTGGACATCGAAGAATACGAACAGCGCCAGAAAAGGCTGTATCAAGAAATTGAAGAGTTTCAGCAAGAACAGGAGAAACAGTGGGCGGAACGCGAAAAATCTATTTCGGAACGGGAAAAACTTTATGCTGAGGTTAAAGCTAAGGTAGAAGCTTTCCCGAAAGAACTGGAAGCTAATATCAAGAACGGGAAAGATAACGGCCGCAATATTGGCAATTATCAAGCTAAAGTTAAGGCTGATTTGTCTGCTAAAGATATCGAAGGGCAAAAGCAAAATTATGAACTGCAAATTCAAGGGATGTTGCAGACAATTCAAAATCAAGATGCGCGCCTTGCTAGCTTGTCGAAACAATTGGATTCTGCTTTGAAACAGGTGCAAGATTTGGCGGTGAAGGCGATTGAGGGCTCATCGAACTTGAGTTCTTTGCAAGCAGTGAGGGAAATTGCGATCGAACAAGCGAAGACTCAGCAGAAAAATAAGTAATCCGTAGCGCTTTTAGATACCCGATTTCTTGCAGAAGTCGGGTATCGGGGTATTGAAGGAGCGCATCACTCGGCGGTTGAAACCGCTACTCTACAAACGAAGTCCACTCCAAGCGGACTAAGAGAAAGTGCGTATTCTGTGTTGTTAGGTGGGTTTACTTAATTAGCTGGGATTAAGGATTAAAAACTGTTTAAGACTTTTCGCTTGCAGCAGATTTAGGAAACTTACACTTTACCTCAACTTCTAAGTTGCTTTCTGCTGAACCTTCCGTAATGTAGGGGATGCCGGCTTTTCCACCCATTTTGATGGCAAATTTAAGTGTTACCTCTTCAACCTCAGCCGCACCGAAGTCTTTAAAAGCCGTCACAGCATACATAGCATAATTGCGAATTAGCAGGCGAGCTTGCTGCATCCGATTAAGTGCATCGCTTCGCACGTCTCTCACCTCATCAAAAGGACTATCGTCCTCTGAGGTTGTGGCTTCGTCAATTGTGACTTCGTACACTTCACCCTTTTCTTTAAAAGCGAAACGCTGTAATTCTGACATAATGTTACCTTTTGTTAAGTTTTTGTAGAGTTTGCTGAAAGATCGAGCTTGCTTCCGAAAAGTTGAGTTATTCTAGCGATAGAATTAAAACAGCTATTTAGGGTGCGTGTCAACTAAGGCAGTATTTTTTTAAATCCAGGTTGAACTAAATGGCTCGTTACGCCCTTGTTATTGGTATTGCTCAGTATCAAAGCTCCAACCTCAAACCCCTCTCTAAAGCGGCTACTGATGCTGAAGTTGTTGCACGGGTATTAGAGGAACATGGCGAGTATACTGTTACTCGACTGCCACATCGCTGGAACGCTGAGACCCAACGTTTTGAAGTAGCACCGCAAAAAAGTGTTTCTGCTGATGAGGTATGTGAAGCTCTGCAAACTTTGCTCTTGGAACAAGGTACGAAAAGTGATGTACTGATTTATTTTGCCGGTCACGGTCTGACTTTTTTTGATAACTTGGGGGAGCAAAAAGGAGCATTGGCTACTTCCGACTGTCAAGTGGAAATGGTGGGAAGACAGGTGGTCAATTATAAACACGGGATTGATTTGTCAAGCCTCAATCGGCTAATTAAGAAGTCGGATTTGAGCAGTTTGGTAATGTTGTTGGACTGCTGTCATAGTGGATATTTTCTTGAAAGTCAGCTAGTGCAACAAACTTTAACCGCTTTCAGTACACAAAAGGATTATTATTTAATTACGGCTTGCCGGAGTTTTGAGACTGTAAAAGCTTTGGCTGGGGAAGCGCACGCCATTTTTACAGGAGCTTTGCTGAAGGGTTTGGCATCGGAAAATGCTAGTAGAAATGGGCAGGTCAGTGGCGATCGCCTATTTGATTATATCAGCAATGAACTTAAGGGCACTCAGTGGGGGCAAGAAGCGATTCGTATGGGCTGGGGCCGCTGCATTACTCTGGTAACGTATCCGCAACTAGAGACTTCGGCTACTGAAATTACTTTCGATCGCCAAAATCCGTATCTGGGACTTTCAGCTTTTGGAGCTGAACAAGAGAAGTATTTTTGTGGGCGGGATGAAGCAGTTCGGACGCTGATTACTCACCTTACAAATAGCCGTTTTCTATCTGTTATCGGCTACTCTGGTTCGGGCAAATCTTCTTTAATAAAAGCGGGATTGCTGCCAGACT
Organism: Microcoleus sp. S13_C3; assembly: GCF_036700905.1. Lineage (NCBI taxonomy): Bacteria > Bacillati > Cyanobacteriota > Cyanophyceae > Oscillatoriales > Microcoleaceae > Microcoleus > Microcoleus sp. S13_C3. Next base: position 23,364 of record NZ_JAUBPT010000027.1, read on the forward strand.
TAAGTCGGGATAGAATTCCTGGTAGCAGTCAGTGGCCGGTTGAATCTTTTACTCCTGGTAAGCACCCCCTCGGAAAACTGGTGGATATTCTAGCTCGACATCGAGAGCAGAATCAGCTTTTTGTAATTTTTATAGATCAGTTTGAGGAGGTATTTACTCTCTGTGAAGATGAAGCCGAGCGACAGGGTTTTATCCGCCTGATCGCACAGGAGATGAAGGATACTGAGCGAAAGAGTCGGATGATTATTGCACTTCGTGGAGATTTTTTAATTCGCTGCGCTAATTATCCAGAAGTTTTAAATTTGATTAATCACATTCCGACTACAACTTATATTGTCAAGTCGCTAGGGATTGAAGAGTTGCCAGAGGCGATCGAGAAACCAGCCGAACTGCACGGGGTAAAATTTGAGCGAGGGTTAGTATCGCAAGTTGCCCAAGATGTGGCCGGTCAAGCGGGAACATTACCGTTGTTACAATATGCTTTGAAGGAGTTGTGGCGAGTCTGCATAGAAAAACCAGAATCACCAGAGCCCTTACTGACAAAAAAAGGCTATGAAGAAATTGGCGGTGTTCAAGGGGCTTTGGAAAATCGAGCTAATGTGATCTACCAAAGTCTTAGTGAGGGCGATCGCATTTTTGTACGCAAACTGTTTATGGAATTGGTGCAGTTGGGTGAAGGTAATGAGGTAACGCGCCGCCGGGTTGATTGGGATAGACTAAGGGCGATCGCGGATTCTCCAGAGCAGTTAGATCGGGTAATTGGGGTGTTGGCTGGGGCGCAGCAGCGTTTAATTATTGTGGATGAAAACACGGTAGAAGTAGCTCACGAAGCTCTGTTGTGCCGGTGGAAATTACTGAGTGATTGGATTGAAGAGGATCAGGAGAATATTCGGATTTCTCGGCGCTTAGAGATAGCTTGTCGGGAGTGGGAAGAAACTTATCGCAAGTCAGATGATGCGCTGTTGACTGGTGCGCGATTGGCGGAGGTTGAGGAGTGGGAGAAGAGGGTGCAGCCGAATTGGACTGGGGATGAGAGGGAGTTTTTGCGGAAGAGTGTGGGTAGGCGCGATCGGGAGATTCAAGCTCAATTAGAACAAGAGCGGCAACTGCGAGAACTTGCCGAAGCTAACGCTAAAGTCGAAGCAGCAAGAGCTGAAGAGGAAAGAGCTAAAACTATAGCTCAGATGGAAAGAGCGCTCGCGGCCGAGGACAAAGCGAATGCAGAAACGGCAAGAGTGAAAGAGGCAGAAGCTAGAGTAAGAGTTCAAAAGCACAGAACGAGGTTAGCGATCGCATCTGGTATCCTTCTAACTTTTACTCTTGGCTTGGGATTGCTGACAAACGTACTTGCAGGTCAGAAGAGAGAACAGGAAGTAAGCAAGGTGAGCCTTTTAATTGGCAGAGCTCAACAGCTTTTAGAAAAAAATCTTCAGCTTGACGCATTGATAGCAAGTGTGGAAGCGCTCAAGGAAATGAAAAAGCAAAGGAGAGAAGACCCAAAGGAATTACAACAAATTCAGTCAGTTATATTCAAAGTACACGAGCGCAATCAATTAAAAGCACATCCGGGAGGAGTATATAGTGTTAATTTTAGTCCTGACGGGACAATGATTGCTTCTGGTGGAGTAGATAAAAAAATAATTATATGGAGCCAAGCCGGAAAAATGCTTTTTTCTCCAAATGAAAGACACAAGGATAAAATTTGGAGTGTAAGATTTAGTCCTGATAGTAAATTTATTGCATCAGCAAGTATTGATGGTACAATCAATATTTGGAGTAATAAAGGACAACTTATACACAGCCTAAAAGGTCATACAAATAATATTGTTTATGATGTAAGCTTTAGTGAAAAAAGCGAGAGAATTTACTCTTCTAGTCAAGATGGAACTATAAGAATATGGGATGTCAAGACTGGTAGGTCTCTGGAAACTTTCCCAACTCCCAATTCTTTAAATAAGAGTGAATATAAAATTAGGGGTTTGGATTTACAACCATTTAAAAATTCTGTGCTTGTCTATACAGGCAATAAAGATTATGAGTTCAGCCTATGGGACATGAAAAATCCAGGCAAGAAAGGAATCAAAACTATAGGAAATACTCAATCAGTTGTGATGTCAGTTAGATTTAATAAAAATGGAAATATGATTGTATCTTCTCAAAACAAAAACGGCAACGGAACAATAAAAATATGGGATATAACAGGAAATTTAATAGGTCTCATTGATAGCCCTAAAGATGGCATACTATATGCTGAATTTAGTCATGATAGTAAATACATTGCTTCGGCTAGTAGTGATAACACTATCAAAATCTGGAAGGTAGATGAGGTATTAAATAAGAATCAATGGAAAAATAATAAAATAGGACTCGCGCAACCATTAACCATTTTGGCTGGACATACTGAAGCCGTCAACCGAGTAAGCTTTAATCCTCTAAATTCTGAATCAATTGCTTCTGCCAGTGATGACGGAACAGTTAGAATCTGGGAAATATCAGGAAATAAACGGAAAATTAAGAAGAGGTATAATCTAGATGAATTACTAACACAAAGCTGCAATTTTTTGTCTGATTACTCCAATATGTGTAAAAATTTAAATTAATCGAAAAGGAGGATTAAGTATGAGTTCCCCAACTTGTGAGCAAGACCCCACCCAACCAAAATGCCAAACAGCAAGCCGGTTCCAACAAATAGGTGAAAGCCTGATTAACTTAAGTAGCACAATAGAGAATAACACTCTACTTTTTGAAAAGGCTAAAGCTAATGACGAGGGCTCTGTTTTGGGAGCAGCAAGACCAGAAAAAGAAAATTTTTATGATGGGGAACTAATCAAAGGTGATATAGCAAACATCAGCGAATTTATTGTGGATTTAATTATAACTAATGGCGATAAGCCAGAGAAAATTCACAGGATTAGATTGGAAACTGCCAAACTTTTGAAAGAGTTAAAAGCTCTTGATAAAGCGGAGATCGAGCCAGAAATCAAAAAACAGATAAGCGATCGAATGAAAGTTAACATGAGTGCAATTTTAGAAGAAATATTAGCACTTTAACGAACCTCATCCTTTCCTCAAAAGGCGATCGCCCCTCACATCCCACCCCCAAGGAAAAGCGATCGCCCCTTCCTCTCCCTTACCCTCCCAAAAGCTCAACTAAAACCAGCACTCCCAACCATCAAACAGGATGTGTACAACAACTCACCCCTGAAACCACACCAATAGACCCCGATCGCCCATAAGCAATACATCAAATCCAACTAAATCAATCTCCCTTAGTCCAGTTTCCCAACTGTCTACTCCCACCCAGTCTTCCTTGAGCCTTAAACCCTATCTACAGCGTTCTAATTTTTAGTCAAAAGCCCGATCGCACTGTTCACTTATCGAAACTGTCCCCTGCTCTCCTGACCGCTTCAGTCGCACTCTCTATGCTTTAAGTTAATCAACCAAAAGATATATTTGACTTAGAGGCACTATGCAGAAACAAATCCTACGCCAAAAAGATACTAATGCTTGGATACTTCAGTGCTGGGTTTCTTTTATTGTTGCCCTGTCCGCAACTACTGTAGGTATCATTTATTTACAGGTAGACCCCTGGCAAAAAGCTTTTATGGGTATGGGTTTAACTTTTTCAGTCGGCTCCTCTTTTACTTTAGCAAAAACCATTCGCGATAACAACGAGGCATCAACATTAACTGCCAGAATCGACGAAGCTAGAGTTGAGAAAATTCTCGCTGAGCACCATCCTTTGAAATAATCTGCGAGGCATCACTCGGCGGTTGAAACCGCTTCTACACAAACAAAGTCCGCCTTCGCGGACTAAGAGATCGAAAACGTGAAAGTTATATTTTGTATAAAAACAGCCCGCGCGGGCTGTTTTTGTTGTTTGAGCCACAGGTTTCAAGCTGTGGATGTGAATTGGGGATTTCAATGGGTACCTTTGAACTTACGATCGCCCAACTTATTCTTTTGTCGCTGGCGAATACCGGCCTTAACTGTCGCCATATCCACCGGAAAACCAACTACAGGAATCACCTGATCCTTGCGTTCTTCTTCCAGATTCTTGAGTTCGGTGTAATCAACCCAGTGAATGCAATTCACCGGACAAGTGTCGATCGCCTCAGCAATCAACTCTTCAGAATCCCCGTCTTGTCGAACTACGCGCGATCGACCGTAATCCGGTTCAATATAAAAAGTATTGCGAGCAACGTGAGCACAGTGCTTACAGCCAATGCAGGTAATCTCATCAACATAGACACCTTTTTGGCGTAACGCGCCGCCCAACTCCGGTTCCAAACCAGAGCGATCGGGCGCATCCCGCAAAAATCCCCCCAACTCCGGCTCTAAACCAGAGCGATCGATTGCTGTATCTATTCCGAGTCCAGAAAGCTCAGACATTTAGACCCCCACAATAGTAAATAAGTCCGCGCAGGCGGACTTTGATGAGACAAGATTGCAAAAATCTCGAAAAATTATTAAGCGCACCAGCGTTGCACCACCAAGCGGAGCGAACCGTCTTGATTTTGCTTTTGCTCAGAAATTTGGAAACCCTGCTTAGCGCTTTCATTCACCACAGTATGGTAAGCGTAGCGCTGAGTCACCTTATTCAGAAAACGGTCTACAGACCAAGCTTGCTGCCAAAACTGCAAGTCAGCCACCAATTCATACTCAGTCCCGTTCCAGCTAAAACCTACGTCGTAGCCGTTTTTTTGCTCAATCACGACCTCAGCGGTGCTGGTTAGGCCGCGATAGCCGCGCACCTCAGTCGGGCCAGACTTCCAGTCGATACCCAAGTCAGTTAAAGCAGCTTCCAAAGAATTCAAATTGCGGATCTGGGTCTTAATTTGGCTAAAGTGTGACATGGTGATTCCAAAAAAATTTAAGTGAACTCAACAAAAAAAATTACCAATCGCTAAAAGCCACTTGGGCCGTCGCTTCGGCTGACTGATGCAGCGCTTGCGTGAAATATTCAGATGTTGACTCTTGGTGAAGCACCACGCCGAGCTGAGCTTCAATTGCAGCCGTTACCTCAGCACAGGAAGCACCGACAATGCCGGTGACGGTTTCCTGTACGCGGCCATCTGGATAGATCACAAACTCTAGTGTTTCCATAATCCGGGCTGACTGAATAGGAATATTGAGAACAGACACCGACACCAGCAAGCCAGGGACGATGCCTCCTGAAGTAGCTTCTTGAGAGTTGGCTGACTGACAAAGCGCTATATCAATTTTGACTAATTGATAGGTTTTGAGTCACAACTTAACATAAGTTATTAATAGGTAGAAGCAATACATCAGTTGTATGTAAAGTTTCGCGTAGATCGTGACAGCAGTCAAGTCGGTCGATTTTAGATTTTAGATTTTAGATTTTAGAGGGAGGAGGAAGGAAGAGGGGATGAACCGCAGAGGGCGCAGAGGGCGCAGAGGGAAGAAGGCAGAAGGTAAAAGGCAGAAGGCAAAACGCAAAAATATAAATTCCCCCACTTCCCCTCTAATTCCCTCTGGGGTCTAAAACGTCTCGCAGGCCATCCCCCAAAAGGTTGAAACCAAGAACAGTCAAGGTAATCAGTAAACCTGGAAACACGATCGTCCAAGGAGAAGAAAGAGCGTATCCGCCTTTAAAAGCATCGGAAAGCATTGTCCCCAACTCAGGAACCGGTGGCTGTGCGCCCAAACCCAAAAAACCCAAACCAGCAGCTTCTAGTGTCGCCGTACCAGTCGAAAGAGTTGCTTGTACAACTAGAGGCGCGAGACTTCCCGGCAAAATGTGGCGAAAAATAATCCGCAAGTCGCTGGCGCCCAAGGCCTTGACAGCCAAAACAAATTCTTGTTCCCGCAGAGACAGCACCATACTACGAGTTAAGCGGATGTAAATCGGAATTTGCACGAGGCTGACGGCGATAATTACGCTTTGCAGGCTCGGCCCGGTGACGGTAACAACGCCGATCGCCAGTAAAATCGAAGGAAAAGCTAGCAAAATATCCGCCAAAGTGCCGATCGCAATTTCCAGCAACCCCCGAAAATACCCGGCCACGAGCCCCAAAAGCGCTCCCACAATTAAACCCGCACCCACAGAAACCAGGCTGACAAGTAAAGAGATCCCCAATCCGTGCCACACCCGCACCAACAAATCTCGCCCCAAACCGTCGGTGCCAAACCAATGTTTAGCGCTAGGAGCCACTAAGCGCGACAAATAATCTCGATCGACCGCCGGATCGTAAGGGGAAAGTAGGGGTGCCAACAGTGCCGAGATCATCAGCGCTACAGTCAAAATTAAGCCGATTTTCCCCGAAGTCGATCGCCAAAATCGTTGAAAAGCTGCTTGTGGAAATATTAAGTTTTTATTCCATCTTCGATTTTCCATCTTTTGCTATCACAAAAAAACTGAGGAATTAAGCAACTATTAGGATAAATTAACGCTCGCGATCGCCCCCGACAACATCCCCAGCAACCATCAGCCGTGGGATCAATCTAAAATCTAAAATCTAAAATCTAAAATCGGATGACCCTTTAAGATATAGAGAACAAGATAAATTTAAAAGCACAATGACATCAACCCTACTCAAAACCTCCGCCCGATCGCCCCTCAACGCCCCAACAATCCGCCATTTCCCCAACGGCCTCACCGTTATAGCCGAACACTTGCCGGTCGATGCTGTTAACCTCAGCGTGTGGCTCAATTTAGGCTCAGCCGTCGAACCAGACGACATTAACGGCATGGCTCACTTTTTAGAACACATGATTTTTAAGGGAACTCCCAGCATTCCCAGTGGCGAATTTGAGCGCGCGATCGAGCAACGTGGCGCTGTCACCAATGCTGCCACCAGCCAAGATTACACTAACTATTACATCACCACAGCTCCTAAAGATTTTGCTGAACTAGCTCCCCTGCAAGTCGATGTGTTGCTCAACGCCAGCATTCCCGACGACGCCTTCGATCGCGAACGGCTGGTAGTCTTAGAAGAAATTAGACGATCGGAAGACAATCCCCGCCGCCGCACCTATCAGCGATCGATGGAATTAGCCTTTGAAGTCCTGCCCTACAAGCGACCGGTACTCGGCCCGACTGCCGTAATCGAACAGTTGACAGCGCAACAAATGCGGGATTTCCACAGCAGCAGATATCACCCAGGGGCGATGACAGCCGTAGCTGTCGGCAATTTGCCAGTCGATCAACTAATAGAAATTGTCGCAGACAGTTTTGCAGCAAAAAGTACAGCACAAAACAACAAAATAAATGTGCCTGCTGTCGCAAACTTTCACCCAGAATCCCAAATCCTGAACTACGGTCAAGAATCGCCCTTTACAGAAACAGTCCGCCGCGAATTTGTAGACTCTGCCCTTCAGCAAGCCCGACTGATCGTGATGTGGCGAGTGCCAGGTTTCATGGAAATGTCCGAAACTTATGCCCTGGACGTTTTGGCGACAATATTGGGTCACGGCCGCACAACTCGCTTGGTTCAGGATTTGCGCGAAGAAAAAGGGCTAGTTTCGTCAATTTCGGTCAGCAACATGACTCAGCGACTCGGCGGCGTATTCTCAATTTCCGCTCAACTAGCAACAGAAAACTTGCCAGCAGTGGAAGCTGCGATCGTCCAACACATCCGCACTCTCCAAACTGAACTGGTGACAGATGCCGAAATTTCCCGCATCCGCACTCAAGTAGCAAATCGGTTTATCTTTGGTAACGAAACTCCGAGCGATCGAGCAAATTTGTACGGTTACTATCAGTCGATGGTAGGAGATATCGCTCCCGCCCTCAACTATGCCGCCTGCATCCAAGCTCAGACTGCCGAGGATCTCCGAGAAGCCGCTGTCAAATATCTGTCTCCCGACGCGATGGGTGTTGTGGTAATTCGCCCCGACGAAGCATAAATCGGACTTCGCCTCAACAGGGCAATTCTGCTATCCTTCTGCTTTTGAGTCATCCAACAGCATTCGGAATTCGGCAGAAACAATGTCAACGCGCACGAGGGATTTTTAGTCAATAGTGCGTGAAATTCGATCGGCTCTCGCCTTGAAGGTTTTGTATCCAATAATTAGTATGAAGCCTTTAAGGTACGGGCGATCGGCAAAATTACCGTAATTTTATGAGACGATAAACTGGGAATTATTGACGAGCCAGCAATTTAGTCTAGGGAAACCGGATCGATCGGCGATCGTAATTCTAAAATCTAAAATCTAAAATCTAAAATCGATTGAGCGGCAAAATTACCGTAATTTTATGAGACGATAAACAGGGTATTATTGACAATCGAGCAATTTGGTATGGGGCCACCGGATTTATCTGCGGTCGTAATTCTAAAATCTAAAATCTAAAATCTAAAATCTAAAATCGACTGACAGGGCACGCAAGCATGAAATTACAAAACTTTCTCAACTCAAACATTAGATACGATGCCAAAGCAATTGCTGCAGACGACGAACTCAGTGGCCAAATTCAAAGCCGCCTCATTGACCTGGGTTTACTGAAGCCTCCCGTAGACGGAATTTTTGGCCCTCTCTCTACCGCCACCCTCCACCGATTTCAAACTCTGATGAAGTGCGGCGAAGCGGGTTTTTTGGGAGCAGTCACAGCCAAAAAGCTGATCGAAACCAAACCAGAGGACATTCCCACACAGCCCCTGATCCTGAAAACGCTCAGAGACACCATTTTTAAATCAAAACCGGTGGCGTCTTCTCAACTTCAGGACTCGGAAAAACAAGTAATACCAGCAGGAAAAGAGTTGGAGATCCTGGCTTTTGCTCCGGCTCGCGGTCACATCAGAGTTGCTCTCCGCAACGAGTCTTTCAAAGGTTCAGGGGTTTGGTATGTTTTCGGAGGACACGCTCAAATTACTCAAGACAGCATTCTGCTTTTTCCGAAACCGAATCCCCCAACTGTCAGGCTTGGCATTCCTTATCGATCGCAACTGGATAACTTGAACAATCCTACAGGTTCTTGCAATGTAACTTCATTAGCGATGTGTCTGGACTTTTTGAAGGTGCCACGGCGCAAACAAACCGGGCAATATGAAGACGAACTTTACGAATATGCGATCGCCAAAGGTTACAGTCGCTGGGATCCCTACGATTTAGCAAAGATTGTTAGAGATTACGGCGCTCAAGATTTCTTTACCGAGAATGCAACTATTGATGACGTTCAAGATTGGCTAGCCAGCGGAAATCCCGCTGTCATCCACGGATACTTCACGTCTTTCGGTCACATTATAGTTGCATCAGGCTACGACAGCGAGGGATTCTTCGTCCACGATCCCTATGGCGAGTGGTTCCGAACTGGCTACGATACAAGTGTCAGCGGTGCTTACTTGCACTATACTTACCGCTTAATCCGCAGCCTCTGTATACCTGACGGAAATTTTTGGGTTCATTTTATCTCGAAGTAATTGGGCATTGGGCATTGGGCATTGGGCATTGGGCATTGGGCATTGGGCATGGGGCATTGGGCATTGATTATTTGTTGGTTATTCACACCAACAAATAATCAACAGTCAACAGTCAACAGTCAACAGTCAACAGTCAACTAACTATTAATTTTCATACTCAAATCCAGCCAAGTCGATCGCGTAATCGGAGCACTGGTAGAAATATAGTCAACTCCGGTTTCGGCTACACTTCTAATTGTTTCTAAAGTAACATTGCCGGAAGCTTCAATTTTTACCAGATCGCTCTTTTGGCGAATTATTGCCACTGCCTGCCGCATTAAATCAAAGGACATATTATCTAACATGATAATATCCGCTTTGTGCTGCAAAGCTGTCTCTACTTCAGCGAGAGTTTCGGTTTCGACTTCGATCGTCAGCGGATAGGGGATAGAATTGCGAATTAGGGCGATCGCCTCTGCAATTCCTCCAGCCGCCGCAATGTGATTATCTTTAATCATCACCGCGTCATCTAATCCCATCCGGTGATTGCAAGCACCGCCGACTTGAGTTGCGTATTTTTCCAACAATCTCAATCCCGGCGTTGTCTTGCGCGTATCCACTAATTGCACGGGCAAATCGGCAATTTTGTCAACATATTTCTGAGTTAAAGTAGCGATGCCGCTCAAACGCATTGCCAAGTTTAATGCTACTCTTTCTCCGGTTAGCAGCGCATCGAAATTGCCGGAAATCTCGGCGATTACTTCTCCTTTTTCGCACAGTTTCCCTTCTGGTACTTGGGGGATGAAACTGAGGCTGCTGTCTAAAAGTTTAAATGTGCGATCGGCGATCGGCAATCCAGCAATGACTCCAGCTTCTTTGACAATCCATTTAGCTGTACCCTGGATGCTGTTTGCGGGAAATAAGGCTGATGTTGTGCGATCACCCCTACCGATATCTTCTAGTAGCCAGTTGTGCAATAGGGAGTCTAAAACTATCCAAGGCGGTAATATTGCTGTCATGTTTTTGTTTGTTGTTATATCAAGTTTAGGGCGATCGGTGGGACGCAGAAACCGATTTTTTTACGAAAACACTAGATTTGAGCCTTTAACGCTGGTAAAAAACCCGGTTTCTTTGGTATTTATGCGTAAGTCATAAGCCAGATTTGGGATGATATCTATTAGGAACAATAGTCGATCTGGTAATTTTATGCAACTTCCAAAACAATTGCCGCGATCGCATTTGAGTCTCGCCACCTCTTTTATGCAACACCATATCCACCCCTAACAGTTTGCTCAAACGGCGCAGTTTGGTAGTCCATCAGTTGACAAAGTTGGGTGTCGGTGCTTTAATTGGATGGACAGGTTTCCTTTGGTCGCAAAAAGAGTTTGCGCCCGAGAAAGCGGTTCATGTGACTCGAAAGCAAGCGGATGCTTTGCGGTGGTAAACTAGCAATGTTTCCAGTTTTATAGCCTGTAATTGGGTGTGATGCCGCAACTGCGACACAACGAATAGTTAGCCTGCTGAGATGTTGGTGGGGGTGCGCCTGAAACGGATCTTTGAGTGTTCATGCTTAAGTTGGCGCGAGGTCATTATAGAGCGGTGTTTTTGGCTTTTGGTGAAGTAATCAGGCTTATATATCTATTTCGGGAACCAAGGTAGTTTTTCTGTTCATTTTGGAGAAATAAAACATGGTCAATCGGCACGAGAAGTATGAAGTTCAGAATATCCAACAAGATGTTTCTGAACACGATCCTTTCACCCTTGAAAGATATGAGCAGTTTTTCAATTTATTCCCGAAAGAAGCCATAAAAGTCCTTGATGTAGGGTGCAACACTGGTAGAGGTGGATTACGCCTCAAGGAGCTAAACCCAAACCTTACGCTATTGGGGCTTGACTGTGTACAGGAAAGATTGGATGCTCTTCCCGAATGCTATTCGCAAAAAGTATATGGTCTATCAACAGATATACCTATTGAAGATCAAGTTGTTGATGTTATTGTCGCTGGTGAGTTCCTTGAACACCTGTACCCTGCTGACGTAGACAAAACATTATGCGAGTTTCAAAGAGTTTTAAAGATTGGTGGAAGACTACTGCTTACGACTCCGAATCCTAATTACATCAAAAGTAAAATTAGTGGAGCATCGGTTTATGGTACCAGTCATCTGACCCAGCATTTTCCGAAAGTTTTACGCTTTAGGCTACAAACGCACGGGTACTCAGGAGTTAAAATTTATGGCTCAGGAAAAGTATCACGGTATTTGGGTTGGTATTTCCCACTTATGGCTGTGTATGGTAGCTATCTCGTGTTAGCAAACAAGTATTGAGTGCAAGCTAACAACTTTGGTGCAGCGGACTACTGCAATCGGCTGGTGAGGTTGCCAAAAATACGACAGTCGCTGACCATGATCGTTAGGCTGCCTCATCCCTCGGTAGGGGAAGGAATTTCGAGATTGTCTGGTAAGGTTAAAATTTTTGTTTGTTTGATAATGGAGGAGATGATTGATGCATTCATAAATTTTGAAATTTCTGCCGTTATCTCAGCAATTGATAAATATTTGGAAGTCTCCACTGTCAAAAGCAAAATTTAAATTATATAGCCTTTCTCAGAAAGATGACGTACTCATGGGCATAGGGCATAGGGCATAGGGCATAGTGCATAGGGCATAGGGCATACCTCACTTTTTTGAGAACCGCTATAAGTAAATTAAAGGATAAAATTTTGTCTAATTGTAATGGTTAAATTATAGGATACATCTGTGCGAAAAACGCTCTCCAGACAAGCGCTCCAAAAAGAGCGATCGCTTTTTACTATTTAAGCTACAGTAAAAGCTATATTTGATAGCTCTACGTAAGGTCTACTTCCACTACCTAAAACCTGTTTAGCATTTAAAACTTCTATCCCTACTAATAACTCATTTTCCCCAATATTTAAAGCAATTTCGTCAGTGAACTGTAAAGTGCGACACTGATGCTTACCTTCTACAAGTCTAATGTAGAGGGCATCAATTTCGGAATCATAATTAATCTTCATAAACTTTTACCTCAAAATATAATTTATTTTACGATAGAATTAGTGCATCAAATTTATTAATGAAGTACCCAATGCATATAGTTTCCAAACCAGTCTCAAGTAGCGAAGTTGGGTCGTAAGGGGGGTTTGAGCCGGGAAAGGCAGTTCATCTAACTCAAGACTAGCCAGAGACTTTACGGTGGGCAACTAGCGCTGAGGGGAAGTTTGCACCAAATTTGATCGGGTGGAATTTGGATAGTTGTGCTAATTTAGAATGCAAAAAAGATATTCGGCGTTTGGGGGTAACTTTGGAAGTGGCGGGGTGGCCAGCTACTTCGGGGTTCTGTACGATTTAGGTAGAGCCTTTAGAAAAGCGTAAATTCAAGAGGTAAAGGCTGTAAGGGAAAACCTATCCTAAACATATGAGTTTTCCGTTTTCAAGCTTAAAGGCTTAAAATGAGCAAATAGGGGCACTTGGTCAAGCAAATCTCCTGTAGGGCTAGAGAAGGTTATATGGTGCACCAGAGTTTAGGACAACGGTTATCCAGTCTCAGAGTTGGGCAAAAGATCGGTTTAGGATACACTCTTGCTCTCAGCATTGCTGTGTGTGGAACAATTGCTGGTTTTGGAGTTGGGCGTTACTATCAAAAACAGGCTGAAGAGCAAGAAGAACACCTACGCAACGAAGTGGAACTTTTGCATCGTCTACAATCTCGTGTTCTCCAAACCCGAACCCACCAACAACAACTCATTCCTCTAGCGGAATACCCAGCAAAATTTCAGCATGAATATGCTCACCTGCTGAAGCATAAAGCTGGAATCCAAGAAACTTGGATAGAACTTAAGGAATTTGTGGCAAAGTCTCCGACCCTACAAGATCGTGTGCACCAAGCAACGATTCTAGCCTTCTTGCAAACCCATGACCGCGTACCACAACGCTACTCACAGGAATTAGAACACCGAGTTGAACGAATTCGCAACCTGAATCTCGCATTACCCGCTGATGTTGAGCAAGCCCAAAAGCTAATATTGGAATTTACAAATAGCGATTTGGCACTTGAATTTGACGGTATCTCGGATGATCTAGTGGGTTTAATTGACCGAGCTTACCAGGAACTTGAAGAAGGAGAAAGCTCGCAACAGCAAGCGAACGCAGTTTCAGAGAAAATTGTGGCTGCGAGTATTGGATTGTCTGTGGCGATCGCCATTCTTTTAGCAGTTTTGACCAGCCGAGCAATTGCCCAACCCATTCAATCTCTGACCCGCGTTGCCAGACGAACTACTGAAGAATCTAATTTTGAGTTACAAGCTACTGTTGAACAAGATGATGAAATTGGAACGCTTGCTAATGCTTTTAACCAATTAATTCGCGCTGTTCAACAACTGTTACAGCAACAGAAAACAGCCAACGAACAACTCGAAAACTACAGCCAAACCCTTGAATCTCAAGTCGAGGTAAGAACCCAAGAACTCAGCGACAAAAATACGCAGTTGCAACAACTCTTAGAGGAACTGCAACGCACTCATGTTCAAATGGTGCAAAGCGAAAAGATGTCTGCTTTGGGGCAAATGGTGGCAGGGGTAGCACACGAAATCAACAATCCAGTCAACTTCATTCACGGCAACTTGACTCATGTGCAGGAATACGCCCACAATTTATTAGGTTTGGTGCAACTCTACCAGAATTACTATCCCGACCCTGCACCCGAAATCCAAGCTGAGGTGGAAGATATTGATATGGAGTTTATCCAAGCCGACCTACCTAAAGTCCTCGACTCCATGAAACTCGGCACGGATCGCATTCGCCAGATTGTGTTGTCACTCCGCAACTTTTCACGAATGGATGAAGCTGAGTTCAAAGCCGTTGATATTCATGAGGGCATTGATAGTACGTTGTTGATTTTGCAGCATCGCTTGAAAGATAAACCAGAGCGTCCAGCGATTCAAGTAATTCGTGATTATAGTAATCTACCGCTCATAGAATGCTATCCTGGTCAAATCAATCAGGTGTTTATGAACATCCTGGCAAATGCCATTGATGCGCTCGAAGAAGCCAACGTCAAACGAACCTATCAGGAACTGAAGGAAAATCCCAACCTGATTACCATTCGGACTGCCATGATTGATTCAAAGTGGGTAAAAATTGCAATTTCTGATAACGGGATGGGAATGCCTGAATCTGTTCAGAAACGCCTCTTCGATCCATTCTTCACCACAAAGTCTGTCGGTAAGGGAACGGGCATGGGGCTGCCGATTAGCTATCAGATTGTCACGGAGAAACATCGCGGTAAATTAGATTGCTTCTCAATACCTGGTAAGGGAACGGAGTTTGTGATTCAAATCCTTGTCAAGCAGCAAATCCGTGATGCTGCCTAACACAATGCGCCCCACCGCCGAAAGGTTTTCTGTTCGACTTTTGAGGTTATCTGCGATGAGGTTTTATTTGTAATGTTCACTTTCTCTCTTCGCCTAACTCCCCAAAAAACTAAAGCCCTTTTCCGTTGTTGCGGGAAAAGAGCTTTAATTTATTATTAACCTGGCACTGAGCTATTTTACCGGGCAGTGACCCGCCGAGTATCTTCGCCATAGCAACGTTTAACAACCGAGTTCGGGATGGATCGGAGTGGTTCCATTACATCATAAGCACGATGTTGTTATGATTGTGTTAAAATAAATACGACTGAAAAAGGCAATTATGATGACTATTTGTGATATAGCGATCGCTAAATTGCAGCAACTTCCCGAATCATTTTTGCCCGAAATCAACGACTTCCTCGACTTTGTGATGCACCAGCAGGAAAATAGAATAGCTGAACCCAAACTCCCAGACGATATTGCTAAAGCTTGGGCAAAATGGTTCTAGGAGGTCGATCGCTTAAAACTAATGATTAATCAACCGGAGAGCGAATATTAGCAACTCCTACTCAACAAGTAGCAGCTCGCGATTAGAGAAACAAACTAATATCAACGTGGAAAAACTCTGCTAACTTCCTGGCTTCATCTATTTCGAGATCCCTTCCGCTAACAAAAACTTTCTCAACCTCTGTTTCCGTTCCCAAAACAGGAATCAGATCGGATTTGTCCAAATCTCTCGTATCCATTAAATGTTGCAACATTGAAGCAGCATTTCCGGCAGAAATCGGATAATTTTCAGATTCAAATTTTTCAATCAGCGTTATCAAAAGCTCCAGAAATAGCTCTTCCTCCAGCGATCGCAGAGGGCGGTGTTCCAGTTCGCAAGCGAGAGCGATCGCGGCCTCGTTTTCTGCTTCATTTGCGATCGGTTTTGGTTGATAGCGAACAAGTAAATCTGTATAAGATTTTGCATCAAAAGTACGGATCATTTTTCCACTCATCCTTACTTAGATTGACACAGGTAGCGATTGCTTTCCCTATTTAAGCTACAGTAAAAGCTATATTTTCTAGCACTACATTAGGTACATTTCCACTACCTAAAACCTGTGTAGCATCTAAAACTTCTATCCCTACCAATAACTCATTTTCCCCAATATTTAAAGCAATTTCGTCAGTTAACTGTAAAGTGCGACACTGATGCTTACCTTCTACAAGCCTAATGTAGAGAGCATCAATTTCGGAATCATAACTAATCTTCATAAACTTTTACCTCAAAAATAAAATGTATACACTGTGATCACAACTAACTCAGTATCAGTCTCGGCAACCATCGGTACTACTTTCTTGAGAGAATAGAACTTATCCTGCCAATCATTATTATACTGAAAAGTAGCTTGATATTTGTACCTACCATTTTTAGCAAGTTGTCGATTACCTGTCATAATGGTATCAATAATTTCGGCTTCATTGGTACCTCTTTCAATCGCTTGTTCCTGGGCATGATTACTTAATCTAATAGGTTTCACTCTTTCTTGTCCAATAAATTAAAATTTTAAATTCCTAATTCACATGGATATTTACAGTTTCCATGCTCTTAAAAAACTAAGTCCATAAACTAACTTTAGTCCAAGGCGGATGGTTGTGCAAGAGCTAGTTCATGAGCGATGCTTGCAGGAGATGATACCAAATCCTGATTTAATAACCTCTTTATTCTTTAGTCCTCGGAGGCGGACTTCGTTTGTTTAGTAGCGGTTTCAACCGCCAAGCCATAAAGAGAATGATTAATAACTCCCCAAAAAACTAAAGCCCTTTTCCGTTGTTGCGGGAAAAGAGCTTTAATTTATTATTAACCTGGCACTGAGCTATTTTACCGGGCAGTGACCCGCCGAGTATCTTCGCCATAGCAACGTTTAACAACCGAGTTCGGGATGGATCGGAGTGGTTCCATTACATCATAAGCACCAGGAAAGCTTTGAAAACTTTTAATCCTGTGTCTGCGTTTAGCTTAATGCTAAGCTTGATGCGCTGCATCTCTTTCGCTCGACTTAATTACTGTATCAAGTTTTCCTTTGTCTGTCAACCCCAAAGTCAAAACTTTTTTTTGATCGCCCGAAACCGCCCCCAATAGCCGAGCTTCTGTCGCAATTTGCCTCTCATCCCGCAAAGACGCCACCACCCTATTCGTAAAAAAGTTTTCACAACTCGCATCAAGTTCGATCGACCACAAATCTGCTGCTGACCCAGAATATTGAGATTTCTACAAAGGGCCCAAGACTTGCTGTTGTGTAGATGCTTAATAACTCACCAAAAAACTAAAGCCCTTTTCCGTTGTTGCGGGAAAAGAGCTTTAATTTATTATTAACCTGGCACTGAGCTATTTTACCGGGCAGTGACCCGCCGAGTATCTTCGCCATAGCAACGTTTAACAACCGAGTTCGGGATGGATCGGAGTGGTTCCATTACATCATAAGCACCAGGAAAGCTTTGAAAACTTTTAATCCTGTGTCTGCATTAAGCTTGATGCGCTGCATCTCTTTTGCTCGACTTAATTACCTTATCAAGTTTTCCCCTGTCTGTCAACCCCTTTGTCAAAACTTTTTTTCGACGCCCGAAACAGCCCCCAATAGCCGAGCTTCTGTCGCAATTTGCCTCAAAAGCCGCAAAGACGCAATTACCAAATTCGTAAAAAAGTTTTCAAAACTCGCATCAAGTTCGATCAACCACAAATCTGCTGCTGACCCAGAATATTGAGATTTCTACAAAGGGCCCAAGACTTGCTGTGGTGTAGATGCTTAATAACTCACCAAAAAACTAAAGCCCTTTTCCGTTGTTGCGGGAAAAGAGCTTTAATTTATTATTAACCTGGCACTGAGCTATTTTACCGGGCAGTGACCCGCCGAGTATCTTCGCCATAGCAACGTTTAACAACCGAGTTCGGGATGGATCGGAGTGGTTCCATTACATCATAAGCACCAGGAAAGCTTTGAAAACTTTTAATCCTGTGTCTGCGTTTAGCTTAATGCTAAGCTTGATGCGCTGCATCTCTTTCGCTCGACTTAATTACCTTATCAAGTTTTCCCTAGTCTGTCAACCCCTTTGTCAAAAGTTTTTTTTCGATCGCCCGAAACCGCCCCCAATAGCCGAGTTTGACGTATTATTTGCCAGTGGGAGCGATCGACCTTTAACTCACAAGTCCAAAAACGCCGCCTCGGTTCCCTGTTCTCTGCGAATCTTCCCGTCCTTCACAAACCACGCCACGACCTGCTTAACTGTTAATTGTTCGATCGACCCTCCCGATTCTGTCGCAATTTGCCTCAACGGCCGCAAAGACGCAATTACCAAATTCGTAAAAAAGTTTTCAAAACTCGCATCAAGTTCGATCGACCCTTTAACACTCTCATCATTCTTAATCCAATCCATCACCTGCCCATTAGTCACCTCACCCACCGGCAAACCTGTCTCCCCAGCTATTTGCCTGAGCACCCTCAAAGCATAAATTGCCAGCCGCGCCGAAAACTTTTCCTTCGACGACAGCAGAGCCATATCAACTTCGGCGCACTCTTCCGGCTTTAAAAAATCTGCTAGCGGTTCCATAGTTATTAGTTACTTGTTATTTGTTATTTGTTATTGGTAATCCGTAAAAACTTCTATCCGTGTATCCGTGTCAAAATCCGTATCGTGCTGTTGGCAATGGGTAAAAGCAAAAAACACCCATCCGTGTATCCGTGTCAAAATCCGTGTAGTGCTGTCGGTAATTGGTAATTGGTAAAAACACCCATCCGTGTATCCGTGTCAAAATCCGTGTAGTGCCTTCCCTCATCCTTCTTCCTTCTTCCTTCTTCCTTCTTCCTTCCTTCTGGCAATCAAATAACCGCAGCGGTGTTCCCCATCAATAATCCAGTGAGTTCGCTCCACAATACAATCCGGCAAAACCGCTGCAAACATTTCCAACTCATTACCGCAGACACTCGGAAAAGTTTCAGCAACATTAGAAATCGCGCAGTTGTGTTCCATCAACACAAATCGATCGCCCAAACCAGCGCGATCGCACATCCCAACCTCTACAGATTCTACAGGATAACACTCAGCCATATAACCTTCAGCCCTGCGGAGTTCCATTAACTTAGTCACCCTCTCTTGCAGCGAACCCGCACCCACCAGCCGCCGATACTCCGTCGCCTTGCGCTGCCACTGTTTTTGCAAGATAGTAATCACTTGCTCGCGGCCGACGGTTTCCGCCAACGTATCCAGAAAAGAGACAGCAAAATCACCGTAACGATTCGGGAATCGATCGCGCCCCAGACTGGTAAGCTCATAAATGTGCTGCGGCCGCCCCATCCCAGCCTGAACCGACTGATACTGAATCAGCCCCTCCGCTTCCAAATCCTTCAAGTGACGGCGAATCGCCTGCGGACTGATATCCAAAGACTCCGCCAACTCAATAGCCGTCCCCTGCCCCCCCTTGAGCAAATATTGCAGGATGTCTTGTTTCGTGGAAGTCTGCTGAGTAGTCTCCATCATCTTCACAAAAAATTATTAATTTGACTTTGACAATATCACTATTGTTAATGTAGCTTAAAATATAGTAAAGCAACAAATCTGTTGTTTAACTTCCCAGAGCAGTCCAGCAGAACTCGCTCAAGCCCTGACAGGCATTGCCCCGTCTGCCATCCAGAGAGCATTATCTAGAACACTGAACACGCAAAATAATGAGTTCTACCACAGTCAAAACCTTAGTCAACCAGCCCTACAAATACGGCTTCGTCACCGACATCGAATCAGACACCATCCCCCGCGGCTTGAGCGAAGATGTAGTCCGCCTGATTTCCGCCAAGAAAAACGAACCGGAATTCATGCTGCAATTCCGCCTCAAAGCATACCGGAAGTGGCTGACAATGACCGAGCCCACCTGGCCCCACGTCAACTATCCCGCGATCGACTACCAACAAATTATCTACTATTCCGCCCCCAAACAAAAGCCCAAAAAGCTCAACAGTTTGGACGAAGTAGACCCGACACTGCTCGAAACCTTCGAGAAACTAGGCATTCCCCTATCCGAACAAAAGCGGCTCGGAAATGTCGCCGTCGATGCCGTTTTCGACAGCGTTTCAATTGCCACAACATTTAGAGAAAAGTTAGCCAAAGATGGTGTTATTTTCTGTTCCATTTCAGAAGCCGTCAAAGATTATCCCGAATTAATAGAAAAATATCTCGGCAGCGTCGTACCAGTCGGCGACAACTTTTTTGCAGCCCTCAACTCCGCCGTATTCAGCGACGGTTCCTTTGTTTACATTCCCAAAGGCGTAAAATGCCCGATGGAACTGTCAACCTATTTCCGGATCAATAACGGAGATTCCGGCCAGTTCGAGCGCACCCTAATTGTCGCAGAAGAAAACAGTTCTGTGTCTTACCTAGAAGGCTGCACCGCGCCGATGTTTGACACCAATCAACTGCACGCCGCCGTAGTCGAATTGGTAACAATGGACAATGCCGACATCAAATACTCCACAGTGCAAAACTGGTACGCTGGGGACGCCAACGGGAAAGGCGGCATTTACAACTTTGTAACCAAACGGGGTTTGTGTCAAGGAGTCAATTCTAAGATTTCTTGGACACAAGTAGAAACCGGTTCCGCGATTACTTGGAAATATCCCAGTTGCGTGTTAGTCGGCGACAACTCGGTGGGCGAATTCTACTCGGTAGCGTTGACAAATAACAAGCAGCAAGCTGACACCGGTACCAAAATGATCCACGTTGGCAAAAACACTCGCAGCACGATTATTTCTAAGGGAATTTCTGCCGGAAATTCATCCAACAGCTATCGCGGTTTGGTAAAAATGGGGCCGAATGCTAAAGGCTCTCGTAATTACTCTCAGTGCGATTCCATGCTGATTGGGGATAACGCTCAAGCGAATACTTTCCCTTATATTCAAGTGCAGAACCATACTGCTAAAGTGGAACACGAAGCTTCTACTTCTAAGATTGGGGAAGAGCAATTGTTCTTCTTCGCACAGCGGGGAATTTCCGCAGAAAATGCTATTTCGATGATGATTAGCGGTTTCTGTAAAGATGTTTTCAATCAGTTACCGATGGAATTTGCGGCGGAAGCTGATAAGCTGTTGAGTCTGAAGCTGGAAGGAAGTGTCGGATAATTTTCGCGGGCAAGAAATTCTTCCAGGCCGAGTCCATCGGTGACAACTTAAGCTCCCCGTCCGCCAGGGAATGAATTCCTTGGCTAATAGCTAAACTCCTCTAAACAGGACTAATGAGTTTAAAAATTTTCTTCTCAGTCCTCTTCAGAGGACTTTAGCTTTGAGACAGGGAATTCATTCCCTGGCGGACTATCGGTTTAACGTTAAATTGTCACCAATGGGCAGAGCCTAGGAACGAGAAGAACGAGCCAAAAAACTGTAAAGTGCATTGAGGAAAAGGACAAAAATAGATGATTGTAGAAAATAGTCAAGTGGTGCTATCCGTCCGCGATTTAACTGCGAATGTGGAAGATACCCAAATCCTTAAGGGTTTGAATCTGGAAATTAAATCGGGTGAAATTCACGCGATTATGGGCCCGAACGGTTCGGGAAAAAGCACTTTATCCAAAATATTAGCCGGTCATCCTGCTTATACAGTAACGGGCGGAGAAGTTACTTTTTTGGGTCAAAATTTGCTGGAATTACCGCCGGAAGAACGCTCTTTGGCTGGCGTATTTCTGGCTTTTCAATATCCTTTGGAAATTCCCGGCGTTAGCAATCTGGATTTCTTGCGCGTGGCTTACAATTCTCACCGCAAACATCGCGGCTTGGAAGAATTGGATGCTTTTGATTTCCAAGATTTAATCGAGGACAAGCTGGATATTGTCAAGATGAATGATTCTTTTTTAGGCCGCAGCGTAAATGAGGGTTTTTCCGGCGGCGAGAAAAAGCGGAATGAAATTTTGCAAATGGCGTTGTTGGAACCGAAATTAGCTATTTTGGATGAGACTGATTCTGGTTTGGATATCGATGCTCTCAAGATTGTCGCCGGCGGTGTGAATCATTTGTCAAATGCTGAAAATTCGATGTTGGTGATTACTCACTATCAACGGTTGCTGAATTACATTATTCCTGATTTTATTCACGTCATGGAAGCCGGCAGAATTATCTTGACTGGCCCGAAAGAGTTGGCGCTGGAATTGGAAGAGCGCGGTTATGACTGGGTTGTGGAAGAGGAAGCAGCAGGAGTAGGCGCGCGATGATGAATACGCAAGTTGCGAGTAGGGAAATGTTTTTGGCTGATTTGGTGAATCAGTGCCGCAAGTTGGAGGTTGCTAATAGCAAAATTGCGGCTTACGGGTTGCAGGATTTGCGGGATGTGGCGAATCAATACGTGCTTTCTTCGACTTTTCCGACGGTGAGGGATGAAGAATGGCGCTTTACTGATTTGTCGTCGGTGTTGCAAATTCCTTTTCATATACCGCAGAGCAATCAGTCAAAAGTTAAGCTGGCTGATATCATTATGCCAGTGAAAAACAAGGCAGATTTACCATTAAGATTGGTATTTGTCAATGGGTTTTATGCGCCGGATTTGTCAACGGTGGAGTCGTCGGTTTTTCCGAATTTGCCGCTCGACTTTTACGCAGGTAATCTATCCAATGTACCCGAAAAATATCAAGGGCGCATCAGCGATGTTTTGAGCAAGCACAGACAGCAAACTGAGGTGTTTACTGCCCTGAATACTGCGGGTTTAGCCGATTCTGCGGTGGTGTTCGTGCCGGCCAATATGTCGATCGACCTTCCAATTCACTTGCTGTTCCTGACAGCGCCAGGTGCATCTCCCATGATGTCCCAGCCGCACTGCTTGGTCATAGCTGAGCCTGGAAGCAATGTGACGCTGGTTGAGGATTACGCAACTATCGGTAATGTCCCTGCATTTACGAATGCTGTAACGGATGTTATTGTCGGCGAAAACGCTACTGTGAATCACGTTCGGCTGCAGCGGGAAGGTGGGGAAGTTGTTCATATCGGCAAAAGTGCGATCGAGCAATCTCGTAATAGCCGTTATACTTGTCATGCTATCAGCTTGGGAGGCAAAATATCGCGCCACAATTTAGAAGTTTTTCAGCGCGGCGAAGCCACTGAAACAACTTTAAACGGCTTAAGCGTAGCCTTTGGGGAACAGTTGTCGGACACTCACAGTGTAATCGATTTCAATCACCCTCACGGTACAAGTCGCCAACTTCACAAGTGCATTGTCGGCAACAAAGCTCGCGCTGTATTTAACGGCAAAGTTTTCGTTCGCAAAGCCGCCCAATTGACAGATGCCGGACAATTGAGCCGGAATTTGTTGCTGTCGCCGAGAGCTCGCGTAGACACCAAACCGCAGTTGGAAATTGTCGCCGACAACGTTAAATGTTCCCACGGTGCAACTGTCAGTCAATTAGAAGATGATGAACTTTTCTACTTGCAAAGTCGCGGTTTGGATTTAGAAAGAAGTCGCTATTTGCTAATCGATGCTTTTGCGGCGGAAATGCTCAATCAATTACCGATTCTTGGGGTGGCGAAAATGCTTTCAACCTGCATGGCTATCCAAGGATAAAGGAATTAGCAACAGACGGGAGGGTGTTTTATTACCTTTGCAATCAAAGCCGGAGATCCCCCTAAATCCCCCTTAAGAAGGGGGACTTTGAGAATACTCTTGTCCCTCCCTGGATAAGAGGGACTTTGAGAATACTCTTGTCCCCCCCTTAATAAGGGGGGTTAGGGGGGATCTCCGGGTTTCAGAATACGCCTTATAAGCGAGTTCCACAACAATACTAACTTCAAAAATTATGACACTTATTCAAGAAAAAACACTTGCATCAAAAGTTCGCGGCGACTTCCCAATTTTGAATGAAAAAGTTAACGGTAAACCGCTAGTTTATTTAGACAATGCAGCTACTTCTCAAAAACCCCTAGCTGTGCTCAACGCTTGGCGCGATTACTACGGACAATACAATGCAAACGTCCACCGCGGCGCTCACACTCTCAGCGCCAAAGCGACTGATGCTTACGAAGGTGCTAGAGACAAAGTTGCGGCGTTTGTAAATGCGGCGTCGCGGCAAGAAATTGTCTATACTCGCAACGCTACCGAAGCGATTAATTTGGTTGCTTATTCTTGGGGTTTGAGCAATCTGCAAGCCGGAGATGAAATTATCCTGTCGGTGATGGAACACCACAGCAATCTCGTTCCCTGGCAAATGATTGCTCAAAGAACCGGTGCTGTGCTGAAGTTTGTGGAGTTAACGGAAACTAACGAGTTTGATTTGGAACAGTTTAAAACGCTAATTTCCCATAAAACTAAATTGGTGTCAACCGTTCACGTTTCTAATACTTTGGGCTGCATCAGTCCAGTCAAAGAAATCTGCAAGATTGCCCACAGTTTCGGCGCAAGAGTTTTAATTGATGCTTGCCAAAGCGTGCCGCACATGATAGTAGATGTGCAAGCAATTGATTGCGATTGGCTGGTTGCTTCCGGTCACAAAATGTGCGCTCCGACTGGCATCGGTTTTCTGTACGGTAAACTGGACTTGCTGAGAGAAATGCCTCCGTTTTTCGGCGGCGGCGAGATGATTGCTGACGTGTTTTTAGAATATTCCACCTATGCCGATTTGCCGCACAAATTTGAGGCCGGCACACCTGCAATCGGCGAGGCGATCGCCCTTGGTGCAGCAATCGATTATCTTAGTAACATTGGCATGGATAAGATTCACGCTTGCGAAGCAGAATTGAATGCTTATATGTTCCAACAATTGCGGCAAATTCCCGAAATCAAAATTTACGGGCCGCAGCCAGACAGCAACGGCGAAGGTAGGGCTGCATTAGCGGCATTTACAGCCGGAGAAATTCACCCTCAAGACTTGTCTACCATGTTAGACCAGGAGGGAGTCGCGATTCGTTCCGGGCATCACTGCACGCAAGCTTTGCACCGCTATTTGAACGTTTCATCTACGGCGCGGGCGAGTTTGTATTTTTACAATACTCGCGAGGAAATTGATGTGTTTGTGAAAGCGTTGAAAGAGACGATCGACTTTTTTGGTGGGATTATGGGGTAATTTGGTAGGTGATGGTGCGCGGGTAGAAATTGAGAAGCGATCGCCCTTTTTTTGACCGCAGATGAAGGCGGATTGACGCGGATAAACGCGGATGAAGAAGAGAGCGATCGCAATCCCAAATATAAGGAGGCGATAATGTTTGTGTTAAACCTATCAGCAGAAAATTGGGTGGGCAACCAGGATGAAGGTGACTTAATAGAAAGTCCTACTTGGAGTCAAATAGAACAAGCCATCCGCGAGTTAAATGGGAAAACTAAAACTTTAGTTACCTTGGGTGCAGATGACGAGTGTTATATGAGCATTGGTGGCGGCGAATCCGGCAAATATATTGTTAACGTAACTTTTGATAACGTTAGCTTCCATAATTTAGTAGAGCCATCAAAACCAGATGCAATAGAAAAGCTAGTTATCGGCGGACAAGAAGGTAATTATTCCGCCCGGATGTGTGTAAATTTAGAGACGGCACTGTTGGCAGCTCACAGATTTACAGTATCAGGACAACTTCAAATATCACTGTCTTGGGAAGAAGAGAAAGAATTAGCGGTGTCATCAAATAAGATTTAACACAACCTAAGTGAAGTGCGATCGCCCTTTCATCCATCCGCGTTCATCAGCGTCTATCCGCCTGCATCTGCGGTTCAAAAAAAGAACCCCCTTTTTGATAGTATCTGGGCCTGTGGTAAAATAAAACTAGAGTTTTCTCAGCTCAAGGAGATTTTGAGATGATTGCTACTACTTCAAGTTTAGCCGAACAGAGAACACTGCTAGAAAACATTAGCTGGCAGACCTTTGAAACGTTGCTCAAAGAAATAGGCGATAAGCGAGGTTATCGCATAGCTTACGATGAAGGGAGACTGGAAATTATGGCGCCACTATTTGAACATGAGAACTACAAGAGCAATTTCGGTAATTTCATCCTGGCTTTAGCAGAAGAACTCGACATTGAAATTAAAAGTGCTGGCTCAACTACTCTCAAACTCAAAAATGCCAAAAAAGGCATAGAACCAGATAACTGTTATTATATCCAAAATGAAGCAGCAGTTAGAGGCAGGCAAGAACTAGATTTAGAAACTGCCCCACCGCCCGACTTAGCAATTGAAATAGATATTACCAGCAGTTCAGTTGATAAGTTTGCCATTTACTCCGCACTTCGCGTCCCGGAACTCTGGCTATATAACGGGCGAGTTTTGAAATTTTATCAGTTGGTAGAAACTGAATATATTGAGCGCGACTTTAGTATTGCTTTTCCCTTTGTATCGGCAGCAGAAATGGCTGGGTTTTTCAGTCGCACTCAAACGATAGGAGAAATTGCTTTGCTGAAATCCTTTAGAACTTGGGTTAAAGGGAAAATATAATATTCTCTAGCAAGGTGCGCCGTGCACACCCTACATAATTAGGTGCTGCGCCCAGGACTATTAAAACTCCCTAATTTCAGGATGGATAAACTGATAACCAGCCGCCTTAATCTTTTGATTCGACACCCTAGCATTATAAGGCCGCACGCTAGGACTTCCATCCCAAGAAACTTTAGGCAAATTATTAGCTTCAAAAATGCGATCGAGCAATTCACCACTGGATAGCGACACATCCCCGACTAAATTGTAAATTCCCTGCAATCGATTTTCCAAAGCAAAGGTTAACCCCCCAACAATATCATCTCGATGCACCCAATTAGTAGCATCTTCCCCCCTACCGGGACGAGTGCTCCCAGCCCAGCCTCCAAAGATTTTAACTAATTCTCGGCCATGCCCATAAATTCCTCCCAAACGGAGAATGCAGACGTGAAGATTGGGACTCGATGCTGCTAATAAAATCCGTTCTGTTTCTGCGAGAATTTCACCGTTTGGATTAGCCGGCGCTACGGGTGATTCTTCATTTACCAATTCACCTTGGCGATCGCCATACACAGAATAAGTACCCGTATAAATAACCTGCTTTACTGTCGGTATCTGCTGTAAAACCGATACTAAAGTTGTCGCAGTATCTATATAACTTTCCCGATAAGTATGAGGATTTGGAGCACCGACGCACAGCATAACAGCATCTTGTTCTTGCAGTACAGCCGTCATTGCATCTTTGTCATTTCCTTTGAGCACGGCTACCCGCTGCGCGACACCCTCCAACTCAACTACTCGCGTCGCCGTCGTAGTTGTCGCCGTCACGGTACAATCAGATTTGTCGCGTAAATGTTTGGCTGTCGCAGTACCCACATAGCCGCAGCCGACGATCGCAACTTTCATAAAAAATTCTCCATTGTGTCATGCTCTCTAAAATTATTGCCGGTTTCTGCAATCATGGCCCGCTGACTTTTGTGGTAAAATGCAAAGCGTCGTTATCGATCGGAGTAGCATCGTGTCCGAGAGAGATATTTTTGCCACATCCTCAGAAAGCGAACTTTTAGCTTTTTATGGTTCTTTGTTTGCGATCGCAGCCGCCGATGGTTCCGTTGATATTGACGAACTAGATTTGTTGTTTAAAACCATAAATTTAGACAAATTTTCTGACTCTGCAAAGACTCAAATCCAATCCTACACAGCCAGTCCCCCATCACTGGGCGACTGTTTGCAAACACTCAGCAAGTCAGAAGAACCGCTGCGTTTGGGAGTCATGTATTTTTTAATTAACATTGCTGGGGCAAATAAGACGCTGCATCCCGCAGAAAGCGAGGCTATCCAATCCGCAAAAAAACTGCTGGCGGTTTCTGACTTGCAAATCCCAGCCATGCAGGAATTCATCGCAGACATGAAACAAATACAGGAGGCTGCCCCTAATAAAAATCAGGTTTCAGCCTCCTTCAAGTCTGCTGTTTCCCAGCTTAAAACTAAGGGTATTCCTCTCGATTTAATCGACCGGAAAGGAACCACAACAAACCTCAGCAACCCCAAAATTAACTATTCAGATGAAAGTTTTTGGACTAAACTTAAAAACTTTGCTTTAACCGCAGGAAGAGAAGTAGTTGAAAAAGCTTTGATTCTCTACTATACGGCTCAGAACCCCAACGTGCCTGCTTGGGCAAAAGGAGTTGTAGTTGGAGCTTTGACCTATTTTATATCTCCTGTTGATGCCATTCCCGATATATTAGTCGGCATCGGATTTACAGACGATTTGGGAGTGTTACTGGCGGCCATAGCTACTGTTTCAGTATACATTAATGCTGATACTAAAGAACAAGCCAAACAAAAAATGAAAGATTGGTTTGGCTAATAATATTAGAAGTCAGTAGTCAGTAGTCAGTAGTCAGTAGTCAGTAGTCAGTAGTCATTAGTCATTAGTCATTAGTCATTAGTCATTAGTCATTAGTCATTAGTCATTAGTCATTAGTCATTAGGAATAATTACCAATTACCAATTACCAATTACCGATTACCAATTACCAATTACCGAGTTCAGTCTTTAATCGGCTTGCCATCTCGATTGACAATACGGCTTTCACCATCCTTAGCCGTGACATTTTCATAAACCCCTTCATCCCGCTTCACGTACTTGCTGAACCCCTGATTTTTATAATCGGTGTCCGATGTCGGCTTCATCAACCTCGGAGCGCTCAGCAGTCGGCGTACTGGAGCATCTGCGGGAGTCTCGCCGGGTTCGCGCTTAGCCAACTCGCACAGTTGACCCCAAGTCGAAACTTCCAGGTTCATGCTGTGCCAAACTTCTAACTGCTGGTTGTTTTCGGGACACAAATAATCGTATACAGGCATACTAAGAATCTCGTTTGCAACTACTAAAATTACTAATTGCACGGTAATTGAGAATATTATAGCTCAACATTACTAAAAATTCAACCCTAAGAATCAAACTTTACTATTTTTAACGGTTGTTGAAACCTTAAATCAGCTATATTATTAACCCTGTGTGCTTGCTCCCGGATGCGATCGAGACACAGCCCAAAAGTACCCTACCCTGAAATCCTCTGACACGATCGCACGATCGCACGATCGACGGCTAGCAAATGCCCGCAAGACTTCCCTCAATGCCGTCACAGGATCGATCGTGATTTTCAGACTGTACGCCAATCACAGATTCTAAGTTTCAATTTTATTTATTTACTCACCAGCGAGGATTTACCGATGAGCGATTTCAAAGTTACGCCAGAAGTAGAGCTGAATACAGCTCAAATGTTAGAGCGATACCAACTGCAAGATGAGACAAATCTGCGGCGTTGGGCAAAACTGCACGGCATTAACAGCACTCGCGGTTTCTTCTATCCCAGTGAAGTAGATTTGATGGATCACGCTCATCACCATCTTTACAATTTGGGAATGAGCATTGCTGACTACCAAAGTCTTTTAGACCGCCGCCGAACCCATTCCCAGACACCGGGCGACCAAAATAAAACAGTAGCAAGTCAAGTTGCTGACGAAGCATACGATGCCATAGAAACGCTGACAGATCAGTATGCTGAAGCTATAGATTTAATGGGAGAACGTATAGCAGACCATTTCATAGATGAACTCGATTTGTCTGTGATGCGGCATCTTTCTCAAAAAGTGAAAGACCGCCGCACTCTCAACGGTCAAACTAAAAAGCCTAACCGTTTTCTCCAAGTGATTAAAGCTGTGTTGCAACCGAGCAGCGAAAATACGCTTCTGGTTCCCAAAAAAGAGGATGACTCTAGTTTAGAATTAGAACAGCATCATCGGCTCGGCTAGCAGCCGATTTTTGTGAAAGGCTAAGAGACTTTTCGTTCAATTTACTGGTCAAATTTACTGAAAAGCAGACCAGAACCCTCCCCTTGTCAAGGGGAGGGAGCAAGAGTCAATCGATTTTAGATTTTAGATTTTAGATTTTAGATTAAAGAATTGAAGCATTGACCCCACAGATACAGCAGATTCCAGACTTATGAAATACACCCCAGAAACCGGGTTTCTTTACAGTTCTAGACTCTAAACTGATTCTGTTGCTCGAAACCCGGTTTCTTTGTGCTACACATATATGGAATATGCTGTAAATTGGGGGGCAAGTTTCATCGGATACAGGTTTTTTATTTCTGGACGGATGAACCCGGGGGCTTGTATCCTGGATGCTTTCGGTCACATTTTTTATATTATGAAGGGGAATAGAAGAGAATAAATTGAGGTTTCCCAGAAGTCTAAATTACTTGTCAACTGATGTTGGGTTTTGCGACTGGGTTCAATCTAGTATAACTAGGGACAGATTGCGCGATCGCCCAAATTAGAGATAATATCTGCAGAATTGAACCTGTCAACCTCGCCCAAGGTAAAAAAATGATTAAATCCTGGATGGTAATTGGAGGCGTCGCCTTTGTAGTAGCTTTAGCTGCTAGCTTAATCCCGCCCAGGGACATCCAATGGTTCAACCGCTTGCAGCGTCCGAGATGGCTAGTATTTGAAAGAGCAATTCCCCTAATTTGGACAGTAATTTTTATTTGTGCAGCTTGGTCAGCAGTGATTGTCTGGGAAAAACAACCAGGAACTCAGGAGACTTGGCTGAGAATGGGTTTGTACCTGCTTTTAGAAATAGTAACTATGTCTTACACGTCGGTTATGTGCAAAGTTAGGAGCCTAAAAGTCGGCACAATAATCGGCGGAACGGGCGCTATTTTAAGCGTAATCCTAGCTTTAACTGTGTTGCCAGTTTCCGAGCCAGCCGCCCTGTTATTACTACCTTACATACTTTGGAGTCCGATCGGCACTTACACCACTTGGGTAATGATGCACCTGAATCCGGCGGATGTTTAGCCTCTCATGGAATTAGTCATTTTAATGGGATTGCAAGCATCGGGAAAAAGCACATTTTTTCGCGACTATTTAGCTGCCACGCACGTTTTGGTCAGCAAAGATTTAATGCGAAACAATAAAAATAAATCGCGCCGACAAATTCAATTAATTGAAAATGCACTGCAAGCAGGTCATTCAGTCGCAGTTGATAATACCAATCCCGAAGTTCTCGATCGCAAGCCGCTGATTGATATGGGTCGCACCTATAATGCCCAAATCATCGGTTACTACTTTGAATCTACAGTCAGCGACTGTTTAGCTCGAAATCAAAAGCGATCGGGCAAATCTCAAGTTCCCGACATAGCAATTTATGCTACTATAAAAAAAATGGTATTTCCCAGTTACGGCGAAGGGTTTGAACGGCTGTTTTGGGCCCGCATAGCAGAAAACTTAACCTTTGAAGTAAAAACCTGGCCCGCAGAGGAAGTTATTCATGGACAATCAGACATTTGAAAAAAAAATGCGCGAGCTTGAATATTTTCACAGCCTGCGTTTATTGCCGGGAACTCACACAGTAATTCGCGCCGACGGTCGCAGCTTTTCCAAATTTACTTCCTCCAGTTTTGATAAGCCTTTCGACTTAAAATTCCACGAATTAATGGTGGAAACTGCCAAAGCGCTCCTGTCAGAACTAGACGGCATTTACGCTTATACCGAAAGTGACGAAATCTCAGTTTTGTTTCCTCCAGATTGGGATTTATTTGACCGCAGCTTAGAAAAAATTGTCTCTATTTCTGCCAGTATTGCCAGTGCAACTTTCACTCGCGCCGCCCAAACAGCCGTCAGTTTTGACAGCCGCATTTGTTCTGCAGCAAACAAATCGCAAGTAGTAGATTATTTTCTATGGCGCCAAGCAGATGCAGCGCGCTGCGCTTTGAATGGCTGGAGTTATTGGATGCTGCGAAAAAATGGCGAAACGGGTGAAAATGCAGCAGTTATATTAGACAAACAATCGGTGGCTTTCAAAAACGAATTGCTGTTTCAAAACGGAATTAACTTTAACGAACTGCCGGCTTGGCAGCGCCGGGGAACGGGAGTTTATTGGGAAAAATACGATAAACCAGGTTATAACCCGATCGAACGCAAAGAAGTTGTGGCAGTGCGGCGGCGACTCAAAGTCGATGAAGAGCTCCCCGTGAAAGAGGAATACAAAGAATTTATTTACCAATTTTTAAATGTTGGCGATTAACGATTAAGGATATCTTGTCAAATCCGCTGGCAATTGATGAATTCTTAGTTTGTTTTAACTCACATCTTGCAGCATTCTCAAGAACAGGCAAGATGCCTGTTCCACAAGAAAATTCACTCTTTGTGGAACAGGCATCTTGCCTGTTCATAAAAGGCTTATTGACAATGGTGCAAGATGTGAGTTTTAACCGAATGCAAGCTGTGAGACGGGGGTTTAAACCCCCGCCCAATGTCGGGCAAACCAGTTAACCTAGCGACTCCTAGAGCTGGTCGGAGGCTCAGTTTCCGGCGGTTCGGGAGCCGGAGATTCCGCATCCCGAGAATTCAGCGACTCCTCCCAAACTTTGATTTGCGATCGAGCTTGCTCAAAAGCCCGAGTACCCGAAGGAATTTTCTTCAAAGTCGCGATCGCCCCAGCCAGATCCGACGACGACTCTTCCACACCCAGCGCCAAAATCCGCTGACTCCACTCATCAATCGCCTCACTCGCCTGCCACCGGAGCGAACTCGACTCCGGAACCTGACTTGCCAGCCCAATTGCCGTTTGCAAAGCGTCAGCAGTCCCGGATCGGGCGGTTTGACGGGCGTTCTGCAAACCTTGCTCGCCCTGAAATTGAGCCTCCCAAGTCCGAATGTTCGATCGAGCTTCCTCATAAAGCACCCGTCCCGATCGAATCCGGCGGGCCATCTCAATTGCCCCCGCCAAATTGCCGCCCGCCGCTAGCTGCTGAGCTCTATCCAAAAACGGCTGGTCAACAAGCCGCTGTCTCCTCTCGATCCAAGCTTGAATTTTGGTTTGAGCTTCCACGTAAAGCGCCCTACCTCTAGCGATCCGAGAAGCTTGAGCAACGGCCGCTTCCAGAGCATTCGGATCGCCCGTACTCGCCAAATCGTTCGCTCTTTGCAAATACGGACTGTCTTCCAGCAGCTCGATTTGACGGCTCAAAGTGCTAATTTGACGGCGAGCTTCCGAAGCGCGGGGATTTGATTCCGGGACTGTTTGCAATTGCGCGATCGCAGCCCTCAAATCATTGACCCCACCCGGCGCCGCCAGCCTGCTTGCCATATCCAAAACTTTTATATCAGCCATTTCTTGTTGCCAGCGGCCGACTAAATCTTGAGCTTGCTTGTATAAAGGGCGGCCGGACTTCAACTTTTGAGCAATCTCGATCGCCTTGGAGAAACCCTCAACAGAGCCAGTCAAAGCCTGAGAAGTAGCATTCGCCAACTCATTAAAATCTTGTACTTGTTCCCTTAAATTTGCCGACTCAGGAATCTTGTTTGCGATCGCGATCGCCTCCTGCCAATCCCCAGCCTGCAAGCGTTTTTGGGCGATCTCCATAATTTTCTTGCTAAATTCCGCGATCGCCTTATTGGCAGCTTGATACAAATAACTGTTTTGATCAATTCCCTCAGCCAGCTTAATGCCCGTCACCAGATTGTCGAGACCTCCCTCGGAGGCTTTATTCCGGGCTTTTACCAACTTATTGCCCTCAGCCCGAGTCGTCTGAATTAGCTTAGTCAATTCCTCGTACTTAGCCGATTCCCAGAAAGTATTTCCCAAATCCAAAAGCAGAGTAGCTTGGCGGAAAGCCAGCGGCCACTCTTCCTGACGCAAGTGGTCTTCAGCCGTGCGGTAAATTTTCTCTGCATCGCTCCATATCGACTGCCACTTTTCAATCTGCTTTTCCACCTTCGGGTAAGCGGGAACGTTTTTAGGAACCTTGTTCGCTATCGCAATCGCCTCCTCCAGCTTTCCTTCTTGGAAACTAGCATTTCCCAGCCTAATAATATCCTCCGACCACCGATCGATTTGAGTGTTAATTCTCGGCCGCAGCGGATGGTCTTGTGGCAAAGCATTCACTAATTCGATCGCCCTGAGCAAATCATCCGCCGTCCGCTTGCTTGCTGCTTCTTGAGCGCAAAAAAAGCGATCGTTAGCAGAAGCCGTCGGCCAAAAAATCTTTGAGCAATTGGACTGCGAGGTCAGGTTGAGTAAAGAGGCAATTGCCACAAACCCCATACCCACCGATAGCATCAAACTCAGCGCCAGCCAAAACTGCCACTTATTCGACCAGTTCCGCCACAACGGATTGTGTTCCCCCGGCGGCTGCGAGTTTTCCCCAGACAAATTCGGCGGTAGTTCCAGATGCCCTCCCGGCAGTTTTCCCGAAGTAACCAATTCTCGAAGCTCTTTAAGTCGTTCAGCCCGGTTTTTCCTTGCTGGTAGCCGCACCAGCGACGAAGTATCCTTTGTTGACTCCAAGGATTCTGATGCAGACCAACGGCCTGATGTTTTGCGATCTTGACTCATATCCTCACCACAAACAACAACCAGCCTGTCTTAATTATTTCAAAACAGCGATCGCTGCTATTGACTGCTCTATAGAATGTATTCATAAAAAAACTCGGTAAGTGGGAAACGAGCGCGACTTCAGTCCTGAGAGGAAAACGACTCGGCGATTTCAATCGCCTTGAGTCTTTCCCCTTTCGGGTTGGAGGGGTATGGTTGCCCCTCCGATGAGGTATGGTTGCCTCAGTCTCCCTTGCGGGGTAATGTTCGCCTCGACCTGGTTATAAAGGCTTGTTAGACCTGCGACACTGTTTCAGTGACTTTAAAACTGTTTAATCGCAGGTGACAGAGCGGAAAACTGGCGTCGCATTCGCCGGTGTCGTGACCTAAATAACGTCTCCTCTTGCGAGGGGTCTGGTCAGCATAGCTTGCTCGATTTCTCTTACAAGCTCAGTGGCTTTAGCCCTGAGTTACTGACCACTTTTAAATACTCGTGCAGGCGAAAGACTACAAGAGCCGATCGCCAAACCGCAAAAATCAAAATTTTGTGATTAGGTAATTGATAATGGGTAATTGGCAATTGGTCAAGGCCTTTATCCCCAACTCGCACTCCTGATTGCCAATTACCAATTATTATCTCAAGAACCGGAGTTCGATCGCAAATCGCCAATCAGTTCCGCAAGCTGATCGCTGCTAGCTTGGTAAACCTCGTTGCAAAAATGGCACGTAGCCTCAGCCCCCCCATCTTTTTCAATCATGTCTTGGAGTTCCGCTTCGCCCAACATTTTCAGAGCTCCCAAAACTCGATCGAACGAACAGCCACAGTCAAAGCGCACCATCTGAGTTTCCGGGAAAATTTCCAGCCCCATATCTCCCAGTAACTCTTCGAGAATCTGGTGCAGCGTTTTGCCCGATCGCAGCAGTGGCGTAAAGCCCGACAATTGAGCAACTCTAGATTCTAAAGTTTGCACCAATTTTTCGTCCGTTGCCGCCTTCGGCAGAACCTGCAACAGCACACCCCCAGACGCTTCTACCCCGCCCGCCCCCACAAACACCCCCAAAACCAGAGCCGAAGGCGTTTGCTCCGAGGTTGCCAAATAGTGAGTCAGATCGTCGCCAATTTCGCCGGAAACCAATTCTACCGTACTCGAATAAGGGAAGCCATATCCAACGTCCCGCACCACGTACAAATAACCGTCACCTATTGCCCCGCCGACATCGAGTTTACCTTTAGCATTGGGTGGCAATTCCACTTCGGGATTGTCCACATAACCTCGAACCGTTCCATCCAGTCCCGCATCAACCAGAAGCCCGCCCAGCGGCCCATCTCCTTTGATGCGAATATTGACTCTCGATTCGGGGCGTTTCATGCTGGAGACGAGTAACAGCCCTGCTGACATCGTGCGGCCGAGGGCGGCTGTAGCGACGTAGGAGAGCTTGTGCCGCCGTCTTGCTTCTTCGGTGAGGCGGGTGGAAATGACGGCTACAGCGCGAATTCCGCCCTCTGCGGCTGTAGCGCGAATTAATTGATCGGCCATGAAAAACCTTACTTTGTCTTTTGATACC
Organism: Microcoleus sp. S13_C3; assembly: GCF_036700905.1. Classification (NCBI taxonomy): domain Bacteria; kingdom Bacillati; phylum Cyanobacteriota; class Cyanophyceae; order Oscillatoriales; family Microcoleaceae; genus Microcoleus; species Microcoleus sp. S13_C3. The sequence continues at coordinate 58,944 of NZ_JAUBPT010000027.1, forward strand.
TTCTTGAACTATTTTAGAAGTTCTTGAAAATTGTGGCAGCAGAGAGCAGCAGTTGACTCAGCGGGCCTGGATGTGCGATCGAACTTGTTTTAACTATCAAAGCAATAATATTACATTTCGCAATTTATGTTTATAAACTTTAAACTTTTTTTGAACAAATAAAACTCCAAGCCGTGTATGCTTTGCTACATAGAAAGAGAAAAAGAGTATATTTACAGAATTTCGCGCATTGATGTGTAGCGTCAGTTTTTATCCCAACGTATCTGCATCTATCTGCGCCTGTCTGCGGTATTTTTTTACTTTTTAGTTAATTTTTCGATGGCGATTCGGGTTTACTGCTAAATAATCATGAGGATATATAGCCTTTCTCAGAAAGATGAGGTACTCATGGGCATAGGCCTCCGTGGGCATAGGGCATAGGCCTCCGTGGGCATAGGGCATACCTCACTTTTTTGAGAACCGCTATATGAATAAAATTCAAGACGTTTTATTGCCTCTGGAAAAGCCATTGGGAATTAATCCAAGATTAACAAAAACCGATTTATTAACGTGAGGAAAGTTACTAAGTTCAAGCAGTATTGCCGACAGTTTCAATAGCCTTCAAGTTCCACTTTTACAAGCGTCCACTATCAATTTTTTAACGCCACAAAAAGTTGAAGATGGCAATAGTTTTGAACAATTTTTAACACAACCGCAACTCTTGGGGTCAGCCCCAAATGCCCTGCCCTCAGACATAGCAAGCAGCGACATCTTAACTGGCGAAAAAGTAGAAACACAAGCTAGCCACACCGTTTGGAGCCAACTCCTCGGCGCATCCACCCCCGAACGGCAGGCAAAAAATAGCACCTTGCCAGCCGGAGTTTTCCAAGTTGGTGCTAGCGGACAAGTCAGTGCAGACTACCTGTTTGATGGAGGATACTACCAAGGGGAACTGGCTATTTTCAGCATGAAGGGGATGGAAACCTTAATCCCCGGTTCACAAGCCTTCATCCTAGAATCATTCCGCAGAGTTCTCACCAATTCCACGTTAGGTCGCGTTGTACTCCGCGACTCTACCGAAGGCGCCAAATTCAGCGGTTCAATGCCAGGAGAATTTAATTGGGGTTCGGGGCCATACACCGGCCTCAAAAACTTCACCATGACCCCAGGTGACACCTTCGCTGTCATGGTGATTCCCAATGGCACAATACAAACATCTTACGCCACCCAATTGCTGTGGAATTTATTACCCGATCGCCGCCCTTTATTCTCCGTCTCCCCAACTAATTCCACCAACAGCGGCTACCAGCTAGCACTCGCCGACATTAAAGGTTCGGGCAATACCTTTGCCATTGAAGACGATCCGGCGGCCCAAACAGACCGCGACTACAATGATATTATCGTCAGCTTTATCGGGGCCACCGGCAGCGCCACCCCACTCGGCAGTGTCATCAACCCAGCCAGAGAATGGCGCACTACCTCTCTGGGACAGCAAATTATCAGCTACGCTAACAGCTTAGTTCCCAACGATACAACACCGCCCGCGATCGCGCAGCGATGCTGCTGGAATCAGCAACCTCGCGCCGCAGACGCAACAGCGATATTTGGACACCATTAATCGCAGCGGGGAACACCTACTGGCGTTGATTAATAATGTCTTGGAAATGTCTAAGATCGAAGCGGGACGGCTAACATTTCAAGCAACGGATTTCGACCTTTACGCGCTGCTAGATACGCTACGACAAATGCTCCGTTTGAAAGCCGAATCGAAGGGTTTGCAACTGAAGTTTACTCGATCGAGCGATGTGCCTCAATTCGTTCGTACCGATGAAGCTAAATTACGTCAGGTGTTAATCAATTTGCTCGGTAATGCGATTAAGTTTACCCAAGCCGGAAGTGTCGCGCTACGAGTAGAAAGAGGCAAGGAACGCACTCTCCTCTTCACCGTAGCAGACACGGGTGCTGGCATTGCTCCCTCGGAACGCGATCGCCTGTTCGAGCCCTTCGTCCAAACTGCAACCGGATTGCATTCTCAAGAGGGAACGGGACTGGGATTGTCTATCAGTCGGGAATTCGTACAACTCATGGGGGGCGAGATTGCTGTTGAGAGTACAGTCGGTAAAGGCAGCATCTTCCGGTTTGAGATTCAAGTGGAATTAGCAGCAGGGGGGGCGATCAAGTTGGAACCGGAAAGATCGATTGTCGGACTGGCTGCCGGACAAACTCCCTATCGAATTCTAGTTGTTGACGATCGACTTGAAAATCGCCAACTGTTAGTGGAATTACTAATCCCGATCGGATTTGAGGTGCAAACAGCTACCAACGGACAAGAGGCGATCGCGATCGTGCAAAGCTTTTCACCCCACCTAATTTGGATGGACATTCGGACGCCCGTAATGGATGGATATGCCGTCACCCGACAGATTAAAGCTAGCGATATCCCCCGTCCCATCATCATTGCCCTCACCAGCAGCGCTTTGGAAGAAGATCGTCAAACTGCCCTCGCCGCTGGGTTTGACGATTTCGTGCGAAAACCGTTTCGTGCTGAAACAATCTTGGCTAAAATGGCAGAACATCTAGGGGTTCGCTACGTTTATGTCGAGGACAAGCCGCTTTCTTCCCCATCCCTTCGCCCTCTGACTGCTTCTGACCTGACAGGAATGCCAACAGCTTGGATAGAACATAGGACTTACGCATTGACAAAATAACCAAACAGTGTATTGATAAATAATTGTCGTCTCCTTTCTAAGTATGGAACAA
>NZ_JAUBPT010000335.1:0-1943 GCF_036700905.1 Microcoleus sp. S13_C3
TAAGTATTTTTACTTATTCATTCGGGCCTAGCAATGTACTATACTATGTAGTGTTATTGAAGTGCGGAGTGTGGGTTCTACCAGTTGCACTTGCTGTTGACCGAAGAACGAGACGCAAGCCCCTGGCTTCAGACAGGGGGATAAGTCGGCAGCGGTTTCAACCGCCTTCAGTATTTAACAAAACTTAATGCAAAATTAGTGTCGTATGCAGGTTCGTGCTGTATGACTACACTATGAGCGTCAATTACAGATCAAACAAAAATGTCGTCTACTCGTGTAAATACCATATTGTGTGGTGCCAAAAATATCGTCGAAAGGTTTTAATTGAAGGTGTTGATGCCCGATTAAAAGAAATATTGTTAGAGGTGGCGACTGAGTGCGGCAGCGAATTGATAGAAATGGAAGTAATGCCAGATCATATTCATCTCTTAGTCGAGTGCGATCCTCAGTTTGGGATTGCCAAACTAATTCGGTACATGAAAGGGCGCTCTTCCAGGTATCTTCGCCAAGAATTCCCTTGGTTAAAAAGTCGATTGCCAACGTTATGGACTAATAGCTACTTTATTGCAACTGTTGGCGGTGCGCCTATTTCGGTAATCAAGCAGTACATTGAGAATCAAAAAAATGTCTAGTTATGGGTAGTAATAAATATGTAGTGAATTTTAATTACAGTAATTGAATACATATAGCCTTTCGAGCTCTCATATGAGGTACTCATGGGCATAGGGCATAGGGCATAGGCCTCCGTGGGCATACCTCACCACGCTTGAGAACCGCTATAGGATAATTTTATAACTCACACAATCAAATTTTGTGAGTTTAATATTTCTTTACGCGCTCGAATCGAGATTGAGTTACAGTTATGCTATCATAAGTAACTATTGCTGGAATCCTTGGTATCTGCCAATATTAATTTAGTCATATAATATGCTACCCTCACGATCAAATGGCCCTGATTGTGGTTCAAATCACATAGTTAAAAATGGTATTATTCATAATAAAAAACCCAAATACAAATGTCAAAGTTGCGGTAGCCAATTTGTCGAAAATCCGACCAACAAAGTAATTAGCTCACCAACAAAAAAATTAATCGCTCGACTTCTTTTGGAGAAGATTTATTTGGCTGGTATAGCTAGAAGCAGGGGGGTTTCTCAAAAATGGTTACAGGATTACGTAAATAATAAATATGCCTCAATCGAACGCACAGTAAAGGTTTAACCTAAAACACAAGTCAGATTGAATGTTGAATGTGATGAACTGTGGTCATTTGTAGATGGCAAAGAAAATAAGCAATGGGTGTGGCGCCGCAATGGATAGAGAGACCAGAGAAATTATTGGTGTTTATATTGGTGCTCGTAGCGAAGAAGGAGCAAAACAATTATGGAATTCTCTACCTCCTGTATATCGACAATGTGCTGTTTGCTATACAGATTTTTTGGCTGCATATGCGTGTATTTTTCCAAGCACACGCCATCAGCAAGTTGGGAAAGACAGTGGAAAAACTAATCACATTGAAAGATTTAATAATACTTTGCGCCAACGTGTTTCTCGTCTAGTAAGAAAAACTCTTTCATTTTCTAAAAAGTTAGAAAACCCTATTGGTGCTATTTGGTATTTTATCCATCATTACAACTAGGTTTCGAGCCAATAAATATCTAATCACTACATATTTACTACTACCCAATTTTCATCACATTTTCATTTTTGACACCTTGTGAAACTAAGATTAAAAAATGTGCTTTTTGGCGGACTTGATGATGTCTGCTTTCGCGATAAATTCGGTTTAGCAATTTCAAGAAAAGTGAATTAATATCTCAAAGTAAAAACCTATAAAACCTCTTGGAATACAACTTGATATTTTTAGTATATTATCCCACACTCCGCACTTCAATAACACTACATAGTATAGTACATTGCTAGGCCCGAATGAATAAGTAAAAATA
>NZ_JAUBPT010000336.1:0-1899 GCF_036700905.1 Microcoleus sp. S13_C3
AAACTTCTGACAGCCATCGAATCGGATATCACAACAATCTCCTGGTTAAAGATATAGATTCTTTCAATAAATTGAGTGATTTATATGTTGTAAATTCAGGAACGAAATGGCGTTCTGGCGTCAAACATGACTGCTCGAATGTGATGGAGTTTCGGAAAATTGATAATTTGTTTGTCAATGGATTTGGGGAAGCTGTCGAGCTTGAGGAAACTTATTTATTTCCGCTACTTAAAGGATCGGATGTCGCTCAAAATCGAATTAATGCCACAAACCGCTATATTTTAGTAACTCAAAAATTTATTGGCGAGTCAACCGAACCTATCAGAGATATCGCTCCTAAAACCTGGCGCTATCTGGAGGAGTGCGGACAATATCTAGACAATCGCAAAAGCAAAATTTATCAGCACAATCCTCGCTTTTCTATTTTTGGGGTTGGCGATTATAGTTTCAATTTTTGGAAGATAGCAATTTGCGGACTTTATAAAAAATTGGATTTCAGATTGATAAGTGGAATCGCTAATAAACCTGTGATTTTCGATGATACTGTTTATTTTCTAAGCTTTGAAAACGAACGAGTTGCACGTAAAACTTTTGACCTTTTGAATTCATCGGCAGCAATTAAATTTTATTCATCGATGGTATTTTGGGATGAAAAGCGTCCGATCAAATCCAGTGTCTTAAATTGTCTGAATCTGTCACTGCTGGCAGATTTGGAATATTTAACCGCAGATGCACGCAGATAAAAGCAGATGAATACAGCTAAATATTGACTTTTTCTGGGAGAATTTAGGCTGCTATTTTTGAGAGAATACGTAAAAAATCGTGATATCCTTCCAAATTCCTTATTCGGTTTCTAATAGGGTAAGGTGCGTCGCCATCTACAATCTGCAAGTTCCATTGAAAATCTCACAGATCCGCACCCTACAGATGAGAGACTGGCGTAAGCCCTATGATAGCGCTGATTAACAAGCTGCTATCCTCTGTAGTGCCTGGAGGTAATAAGAGTGGCAAACAATACAATTAAATTACTCGATGTCGTTGCATTGACCGTTGATATTCCTGAATACAACCTCTGGCGCGGACAAGTTGGGACTGTGGTTGAACTGTTGGCTGATGGTGCAGCGTTTGAGGTTGAATTTAGCGATCGCAATGGACGCACTTATGAATCTGTCGGGCTGCATCCAGAGCAAATCATGGTGTTGTATTTTGAGCCAGCATCACCTGATATTAAATCCGAAATGGTTACAGTATAAGCGGCACAACAACGCCCACGTACCCGACTCTATCAAAGTTATTGGTTGGGAGCGAGAGGTTATCTGCGGCGGGTGATGGGCAACGATCGATCGCCAGCTTAGCCTAGTAGGTTGTAAAGTATAAGGGTAGAGCTATAAAAACACCTATGACACTCACCCTCACTCTGACACCAGAAATAGAGCAATACTTAACACAAAGAGCACAAGAGCAAGGGCTTTCGACGGAAGCATACACTCGGCAAATGCTGATAGAATATATTCTGCTAAAACAAAAGCAGGCAAAATTGGTTAATCTGCTTCAGTCTTGGATGGATGAAGAAGATGCCGAAGAGCAGCAAGAAACAGGTGAGTATCTGATTCATGCTCTTGACGAAGATCGTTTATCTGAACGCAAGCTATTTCCTATTGAATTAAAAGGTGTAACTTGGTGAGCAGAGTCGTTTTTCTGGACGCAGGACCAATTGGTTTAGTTACGAATCCAAAGCTATCTCCTGAAAGCACTCTTTGTACTCGCTGGTTGCAAACACTTATTACATCCAATATTCGAGTTATTATTCCCGAAATAGCCGATTAAGCTGTTGTTCATTTAAATTGCATATTTCGAGTCCCGATCAACAATCGTCAAATCCTCTCCCCCTCTCCTCTT
>NZ_JAUBPT010000028.1:0-59665 GCF_036700905.1 Microcoleus sp. S13_C3
TCATTAGTCATTAGTCATTAGTCATTAGTCATTAGTCATTAGTCATTAGTCATTAGTCATTAGTCATTAGTCATTAGGCAGATGTTCAAGGCAGATGGCAGGTGGATGATGGAGGATGGAAGAAACAGATATTTTATATCTGCGACTTCCGTGCCGCGAATCAGGGGAATTGGGAATTGCGAATAGACAGTTGAGTGGATTTTTGCGAAAAAGTCGATCGCCCATTACCAATTCCCAATTTTCCTATTTGCCCAGCAGCGATTCAAATGCGGCTTGCAAAGACTTGATATCGCCTACTCTGGCTACTAACAAGTTTTCGCTGCCGGCATCCTGCAGCCTGTGTCTCCAATATTGGATGCTATCGGAGTTGTTCATCCAGAAACTAATCACGGTGTCTACAACTCGATCGACATCCCAGCCACGATCGGGAGAAACTGTCTCCACGGATGCCACAAACGCATCGAGAGTACACTTCCGGTTTGCCAAGTATTCTACACCGGACGGCTGCTGTTGTTGCAGCAATTCCTGTTGCTGGTTAAAAAACGTTAAAGTTGGAGATACGCCCAGGATTTCAAATGTATAGTTCATGTCATCCTCCCGAAGTATTGTTTTGCCAAAATATCGATCGTCCAAAAAACTGAAAACACTCAAATTTACCGTGGGCGCAAAATCGCCTACGCTTAAATTTTTCCCGATAGTTTGCTCTGGATTTTGCCAACTTATTTTATTAATAGCAAATTTTCAAAGGGAAGATTGTTAAATTGTTTACATTTATCGCAATCGTAATCCTCAACAACGAAACGATCGGTATTTTTCCAGCAGTATTTTCACGTAGGTTGGGTTTAGGTACGAAACCCAACCTACTTTCTAAAGATTGTTAAATTACTTACAGTTGTCCGCCTCGTCACCCTCAACTCAACTGACAAGAGAATAGCAGTGGTATTTTTGGAGCAACCAAGTTGCTAGGTTTTCTGAACTACCGCCGAGATTAGTGGTAGCTTAGGTGCAGGGAATTTACAACAAGCATACGCAAAGTCGGTATCTGTCACAATATTGATGTTATTCAAAATCCTGAGTTCTCGCCTGATGAAAAGCTCGCCCAAGATGTCACTAAGCCTCGTCTTGTTGATACCGCTGGTGGTGCAAATCACCGTAGCAGTCGGCGTGACTGGATGGCTTTCGTTTCGCAACGGCCAGAAAGCCGTCAATGACCTTGCTACGAGGTTAAGCTTGGAAGTTGCAGCGAGGACGAAAGAAAATTTCCGCAGTTTTGGGGATGTCTCTCACCTATTTCTGCAAATGAATACTGCTGCGATCGCCTCTGGAAACTTAGACCCGGAAGACTTGCCCAACTTAGAGCGCTATTTGTGGAACCAGACCAAGCTGAGCGATCGAAATACAACCATCTACTACGGCGATGAACAGGGCAGATTCCTCTTGCTCAAGAGAGAAGCAGAAGACTTAGTATACATCAGAGACGAATCAACCGCTCCAAACCGCCAAATTTATCGCCTAGATAGCCAAGGAAATCGCACTGAGCTAATCAAAACCGTCGCCTATGACCCCCGTACTAGACCGTGGTACCAAGCTGCCAAACAGTCAGGCAAAGCCACTTGGTCTCCCATCTACCCCTTCGCAGCCTCGCCAGTTCTGGGGATTACGCCGGTGATGCCTATTTACAATGAAACAGGAAACCTGCGGGGGGTATTGGCAATTGACCTGACTCTTTCTCAAATCAGCGATTTTCTCAAAAGCATCAAAATTAGCCCGTCTGGACAAGTTTTTGCGATCGAACGCAGCGGAGAAATAGTCGCCAGTTCCACAGACGAATTGCCCTTTGTCACGGACAAAGACGGACAAAAACGGCTGCTGGCGACACAGAGCAAAAATTTGCTAATTCGATCAGCTTCCACCTACTTGCAACAACGATTTGGTAGTTTTGAACAAATTAACAGCCAAGGACAGTTTACCTTCGAGATAGACGGCAAACGTCAATTTATTACCGTTGCTCCCCTGCAAGACGGCCGCGGCCTCAATTGGCTGATTGTAGTCGCCATCCCGGAAGCAGACTTTATGGAGCAAATTAACGCCAACACTCGCACAACTATTTTATTGTGCTTTTTTGCCTTCGTACTGGCGATCGCACTCGGAATTTTCACCTCTGGCTGGGTTGTCAAACCGATTACCCGATTGCTAGAAGCTTCCAAAGCTTTAACAAAAATGTCGGCATCATCCGACTTCACCTCCGCAGAATTAGACGGCGAAGTCGAAGTTAAAGGAGTCAAAGAACTCGGTCTCCTAGCTCAGTCTTTCAACCAAATGGCAAGACAATTGCGATCGTCTTTTGTTGCCCTAGAACAAACCAACTCTAGTTTAGAACAGCGAGTAGCAGAGCGGACTGCCGAACTCGAAGCCGCAGAAGCAGAATTGCGGGCTTTGTTTGCAGCCATGAACGAATTAATTATAGTTCTGGACGCCAGCGGTCGCTATTTAAAAATCGCCCCCACAAATCTTTCTCTGCTCTACAAACCAATCGAAGAATTAGTGGGCAAAACACTCACAGAGGTGTTTCCGCAAGCTACATCAGACAATTTTCTCAACCACATCCGAGCAGCTTTAGATACTCAGCAAACTGTCAGTATCGAGTACGATTTAACCATTGACGACCGCGAAGTTTGTTTTGCAGCCAGCATTTCACCGCTTTCAGAAGAATCCGTCATTGTGGTAGCCCGCGACATTACCGAACAGAAGCGAGCCGACTCGGCGCGACGCCAAAGGCAAAAACAATTGCTCAAACAAAATACGGTTTTGGTAGAATTGGCAAGAAATAAAGCGCTATATCGAGGCGATTTGCAAGTAGCTTTGAGGCAAATTACCGAAGCGGCTACTCATACCCTAGATGCACAACGAGCCGGAGCTTGGTTGTACGATGAAAGCCGCTCGAAAGTGCAATGTCTCGACCAATTTCACCACAGCAACCCGCAGCATTCCCAAGGTGCCGAACTGACAGCAGCCGACTATCCAGCTTATTTTAAAGCTTTGGAAGAACACCGGACGATCGCAGCCGATGACGCTCTCTCAGATATTAGAACTAGAGAACTTGTGGAATCTTACTTTGCACAAGTGGGTACTAAATCAACCTTAGACGCGCCGGTGCGGCTGGGCGGACAAACAGTGGGAGTCATCTGTATCGAACAAGTGGGAACTCCTCGTAACTGGACATTAGACGAACAAAATTTTGCTGCTTCCCTCGCAGATTTGGTATCATTGGCGATCGAAGCCAGCGAGCGCGATCGTACACAAAGCGCTTTGCGTCAAGCAGAACAAAAATACCGCAGCATCTTTGAAAATGCCGTCGAAGGCATTTTTCAAACAACCCCGGAAGGCCACTTCTTGAGCGTAAATCCAGCTTTAGCCCGCATCTACGGCTACGCCACTCCCGAAGAATTGACATCAAATCTCACAAACATCAGGCAGCAAGCTTACGTCAATCCTCAGCAGGGCGACAAGTTTATGCGGGTGATGGAAGAATTCGGAGAAGTTTCGGGGTTTGAGTCACAAGTTTACCGCGTTGACGGCAAGGTAATTTGGATTTCCGAAAGCGCGCGTGCAGTGTGCGACGCCAACGGCGAGGTACTCTACTATGAAGGCAGCGTCGAGGATATTAGCGATCGCAAAGTCTTTGAATCCGCCTTGCAACTCGCCCTAGAAGCAGCCGAAGCCGCTTCCACCGCAAAAAGCGCATTTTTGGCAAACATGAGCCACGAACTGCGAACACCTTTGAATGCCATCATCGGCTACAGCGAAATGCTCCAAGAAGAAACCGAAGAATTGGGTTACGATGAACTAATCCCAGATTTAGACAAAATCCGCTCTTCCGGCAGACACTTGCTATCGCTAATTAACGACATTCTCGACATTTCTAAAATCGAAGCCGGCCGCATGGATCTTTACTTAGAAACCTTCGACATCGCCGCTTTGATTGAAGAAGTAGCATCCACAGCCGCGCCGCTAATAGAGAAAAACGGCAACACTCTCAAGTTGCACAAAATTAGCAATATCGGCACTATGCACGGTGACATTACCAAAGTGCAGCAGATTTTATTAAATTTGCTGAGCAATGCCGCAAAATTCACTCAAAACGGTACAATTACCCTCACAGCCAGCCGAGAAAAAATTGCGGGTGACAGCAGCGAAGCAAGACAAGAAAACACTTCTGAACCGGCGGCGACTTCAGAATTTTCAATTGCTAGTAACGAATTTTTAGTTGTTAATTGTATAGATACAGGAATTGGGATGACTCCAGACCAGTTGCAGCACATTTTCCAACCCTTTATCCAAGCAGACGCTTCTACCACGCGCAAGTACGGCGGCACCGGTTTGGGACTGGCAATCAGCCAGCGTTTTTGCCTAATGATGGGTGGCAATATTTCCGTAAAAAGTCAGGAGGGTGTTGGTTCTACTTTTACTATCTGGTTGCCAGTTAATCCTTAACTAATCTTGGTATTTTTGAGCTATCCTTATATTACCAAATCTCGTAGGGGCGGGTTCACCAACAATCTTTGGTTCACATCCAAAATATTCATAAACCCGCCCCCACCAAACAAATTAACCCTGATTGCGGAACAAGTTTTTGAGTATCCGCGATGGGTGGGGGCGGGTTTTTTAGTTCGGGGAATTGATGATATAAATTTGGGTGAACCCGCCCCCACCAAACCAATTAAGCCTGATTGCGGAACAAGTTTTTGAGTATCCGCGATGGGTGGGGGCGGGTTTTTTAGTTCGGGGAATTGATGATATAAATTTGGGTGAACCCGCCCCTACCAAACCAATTAACCCTGATTGCGGAACAAGTTTTTGAGTATCTGCGATGGGTGGGGGCGGGTTTTTTAGTTCGGGGAATTGATGATATAAATTTCGGTGAACCCGCCCCTACCAAACCAATTAACCCTGATTGCGGAACAAGTTTTTGAGTATCTGCGATGGGTGGGGGCGGGTTTTTTAGTTCGGGGAATTGATGATATAAATTTCGGTGAACCCGCCCCTTGTATCTTAAAAGAGTTGGTGTAGCGCTCGTAACGTCAAGCAGGCGATCGCCAGATCAATCAGGCGATCGAACCGACAAGTGGGTGATCGTACCGATAAGTGGGCGATCGCTCTATCCAGTAGGCGTAAATCTAAAGAAACAAGAAAAATCTAGCGCAAGAGTGCAAGTTTCAGCAGAAAGTGTTGTTTAAGGACATCAGAAATCGGTGAAGTTGGCCCGCCCCTTAGACTCAAGCAAAGTCTGTTGCGTAGATAAGCTCCCATTACTGATGACAGGCACACCTTAAGCTGGACAGTATCTTAGGCTCTCGATCTTCTGATTGGGAAAGCCTGCATTGACTCTCGTTAGTATTCAATTGCCTGTCGGTTCTTTCATAAATCGGAGTACATCTGGAGCAAACAATGACATCAACAGTCTTAGGTATAGACATCAGTAAAAGAGACTTTCATGTCTCATTACTGAGAGAAGGTCGTGCAACTAAACCTAAAAAGTTTACGAACAATATTCAAGGGTTTGAGAGTTTGCATAACTGGCTGCAACAACAAAGTGTAGTCGAGCTCCATGCTTGTATGGAAGCTACTAGCATATACGGAGAAGCCTTAGCCGAATTCCTGTATGGGGCTGGTTTTCAGGTTAGTATTGTGAATCCAGCTAGGATTAAAGGGTTTGCTAAAAGCGAGCTCCTACGAACTAAAACTGACTCGGTAGATGCGGCACTAATTGCTCGTTTTTGTGCGGCAATGAAACCGTCTCTATGGACACCAACCGCACCGGAAGTTAAAGAATTACAAGCTTTGTTGCGACGGCTGGAATCTGTGATTGAAATGGCCACTCAAGAACAAAACCGTTTGGAAACAGCTACGCCAACTGTTGCTGGGCTTACCCTTGCACATTTGGAGTACCTACAAGAGCAACAAAAACTAATCAAAAAACTGATTAGCGACCATTTTAACCAACATCCACATTTAAAACAACAGCGTGACCTCTTGACCTCAATTCCAGGAATTGGTGAACAGACGGCCTCGGTATTGTTAGCTGAAATTCGTGATGTTTCCGATTACAACAATGCCCGTCAACTAGCCGCTTATGCAGGCTTGACTCCCTGTGAACGTAGTTCTGGGACTTCTGTTCAAGGCAAAACTCGTTTGTCATGCACCGGCAATGTCCGATTGCGAAAGGCATTGTATCTGCCTGCGGTAGTGGCGATGCGTCACAACCCGTTACTCAAAGCTATGAGTGAGCGATTATTGGGTCGTGGTAAGGTCAAAATGCAGGTGATTGGTGCGCTGATGAGGAAACTGGTGCATTTGGCTTTTGGGATTTTAAAATCCCAAAAGCCTTTCGACCCCAATTATTTGACTGCTACCCCTTGACAGGTCAAGACAGTATCTACCAAACCAATTAACCCTGATTGCGGAACAAGTTTTTGAGTATCTGCGATGGGTGGGGGCGGGTTTTTTAGTTCGGGGAATTGATGATATAAATTTCGGTGAACCCGCCCCTACAAATATTTGAATTCCCACTTACCAATTACTCACTCCCAATTACCTTTGAATGCTTCTCGGATCGAGAGCATCCCGCAACCCATCCCCCAATAAATTAAACGCCAAAACAGTCAAAATAATCAGTATCGCCGGAGGCCAAACCAACCAAGGTTGCAACACTAAAATTGAAGCATTAGTAGACAGGGATAGCAAATTTCCCCAAGAAGGATCGGGTTGTTGAATTCCCAAGCCAATTAAACTCAAAACCGACTCCGCCACAATAAAACCCGGAACCGACAAAGTAGCAGAAATAATTACATAAGTAGCAGTTTGTGGCAAGACGTGGCGGACAATAATATAAATTGGATTAGCACCCATTGCCCGCGCCGCTTGCACGAATTGTAGCTGTTTAATTGACAGTACCTGACCGCGAATTACCCGCGCCAAACCCGCCCAACTGATAAATGAAGTAATCAGCACAATCAATATAAATCGCTGAGCACTTGTCAGTCCCGGCGGCAACACTGCTGCTAGCGCTACTAATAAATAAAGACCAGGAATCGTCATTAATACTTCGGCGAAACGCATTAAAATACTGTCAATCCAACTACCGAAATAACCCGATATGCCTCCGATAAACAATCCCAATGGGAAAGAAATTGCTATTCCTACTAAACCGATGCTGAGGCTAATTCTGCTGCCGTGTACTAAGCGACTGAATTGATCGCGAGCTTGTTCGTCCGTGCCTAAAATGTTAATTTTACCTTCTCCTGTAGTGCCAAAAAGATGCCTATCTAATGGCAAAATTCCTAAAAATTTATAGGGGGAACCTTTGACAAATAAACTGACAGCAGAGGGCTTGCCCCAGTCTACAATTACCTCACGAGCGCCGGTATTTGCATCTACGGGGCCCTGAGTAGTCGGATAAACGTGGGGTCCGATAAATCGACCGTCTTTGGTGCTTAAATAAATCTGAGTCGGCGGCAGCAATGAACCGTTTAATTGAGAGTCATAGGGGTCGTAAGGTGCCACAAATTCGGCCAAAAGCGCGACTGTATAAAAAATTAACAGCAGCACGGCTCCCAACCGAGCTAGAGGATTATTTCTAAGATTTTGCCACCATTTCATAAGTTTTGAAATTGGGAATTGTTGACTGTTGACTGTTGACTGTTGACTGTTGACTGTTGACTAACTACAGGACTTACGCAAGTAAAATGCACAGTGTACACCTGCTACTTTTGTTCATCTGTGACCAAGATTATTCTACTTTGATCTTCTGGTATTTTCCCCAATTCCTCGCCGCTAAAAGGATTGTAGAAAAACGAGCCTGTTTGGGGCGGCAATTTGGGATTGAGTACAATTTCTACTATACTTTTTACAACCCCAGTGAGCGGAATTGCCAGGATAACTCCCAACAATCCTCCTACTCTACCTCCTAACAGCAAAGCTGTGAAAATAATTACCGGGCTCAATCCGGTGAGATTGCCCATGATTCGGGGAGCTACTAAATTATCCTTGATTTGCTGGAGACCGATCGCCACTACCAACACTTGCAGCGCCAGCCACCAATCAATAAACGCTACAATTATACTAACAGTGCCAATTCCCAAAGTTGCTCCAATAAACGGAATTATTTCCGTCAACCCTATAAAGACGGCAAACAACAGAAAAAACGGAACTTGCAGCCACCAAAAAGCCAGAGTCAACGAGAGAGCCATAAATAGTCCCAGCAATAACTGTCCCGATATAAATCGCTGGAGGTTTCGCTCCAAAGTCTCTGTTAAAACATAGCGAATTTCTGGGGAAAAAATGCTGGTCAAACCCTGCCACACTCTTTTCCCGTCGAGGAGCATATAAAAGGAAATCACCACAATAAAAATTAAGTCCACAAACCAATTAACAGTACCTACAACTAAGCCTAAACCGGTACCGGCGATCGCCTGGACTTGTCCCTGGACTCTCGCTGACAGTTGCTGCTCCAATATTTGCACGTCAAACGGTAAATTGCGCTCCGCACTCCAGGCTTGAAATTCACCTAGCTGCTGCCGCCCCGACTCCAGCAATTCCGGGAACCTCACGCCCAACTGGCTGGCTTGGTTGAACACCGGCGGCACAATAGTTAAACCGATTACTACTAATATCACACCCGCAGTTAAATAAACCAGCCCCGCCGCCACTCCCCGCGGCAAAAATACTTCCAGTCTTTTTACTGCATAATTTAATAAAAATGCAATCAGTCCCGCTGTTACTAAAATGCTGACCAGTTCCCCAACATAACTGACAGCAGTCAGGGTAAACCATCCCGTCACTAGCACTAGCAGCCAAGTAATTAGAAACTGTTGGAGGGGAGAAAAAAGACTATTCATTTTGATTTTTTTTAAATAAAGTGGCACAAGTTTTTCTGCAGATGTGCCGTATTATACAATAAACACATTAGAGTATATAGCAATCCTTGCAGGAGTCGTAAATTTTTGACCCCACCCCAACCCTCCCCTTATCAAGGGGAGGGAGTAAGAAATTCACAAATGATTTAGGATGGCTATAGGAATTGAGAATTAAATAACTTCCACTCTTGAAAGTGGGATTGGCGTCCCGCCCGTCCAAAAAGGACGGGCGGGACGCCCATCCCACAATAACAATTAAAATTGTAAGTTATTTAATTCGCGATCCATAGATTAGGAATAATCAGTTCAAGATTAGACTGAGTTTTCTCAGCATTGATAGATAGGTGAGTAACCCATAAATGGAGTAAGTCGGAGCGAAACACGACATTCCCAATAAAGTTCACTTTTGCAACTCCTCTGTAGTCGCGTCCTTTAGTTTGTGGGAGCTAGTCCCAACCAAGTGGAGCGTAGTAAGGTAGGAATTTTTAGGCAGTTTACCCTGGCCTAATACAATCAAAGTGGCAGTCGCTAACACCGTTCTAGTTTGATTGCACACCTCAAGTATTACTACTTAAGGCTTTTAAGATTGAGCTCCGCCTCTGGGATGTTGCGCTGGATTGCTTTTAACGCTACATTGCGGGCGGCATTTAATCCAGAATGAGTTTTGTAACCATTAACAGTTGCCACTAATGCCGCCCCAGATTGATAGTCCTCAAATTCAAGTGGGCTAGCAGGAAATTTAACTCCTCTCCAAAGTGGATCTCCCCACGGACTAAGACGGCTCGTGTTCATCGGACTAACACGAGTTGTCAATATGGCATAATCTTGATACGCAATCCGCTTGACTTGTTCAAAAACCTTTCCCTTGAGCCAGTAAGCGCGTTTTTGATTTGACCGCCTAGAAAATTTACCTTTTTTGGGGCGAAGATTACCCAGGTGTTCAAAACTAATTACATCCGCTTTCCAGTGCTTCGCGAATTCAACAAGACTCCTTGAAACAACCCTAGAAAAGTCAATTTCTCTAGCCGTTATTGAGTCCCATTTTGATTTAGCAAAACCGCGACTCACTATTTGGGATTTTCTCATCTTGATTGCAATTCTTCCTAGCTCCCGCTTCCTACGAGCTATATGACGCGACTGGTTGATAAAGTGTCTAGCGATCTCAGTCGTTTCGCCTCTGTCGTTGGTTTCTAGAACGGTTGCAATGATGATAAACTTGTCGATATCCATATCAACTCCGCAGGTTCTCAATGCGGATTTAGACATGAGTCCCTTGATACCTCCAGTTGCAGGAACATACTTTTCTAGTGGAAAAACGATCCACAAAGAACCGTTTTGTACCTGAATCCTGGGAGAACCTTTTACCCATTCCGCTGAGATATGAGGGCATTGGTATTGATGTTTAACCCACTTCCACGCATCTCCAACTCGCATCTTCAAAACAATGGAAAAGCCATCATCCTCTTTCCACATCCCTGAATCGTACTGCGGGTTGAACCGGAACGCTCTAGGATGGATAGGAGGTTTATGATGCCTCATCCGCTTCGGCCGATTTAACCATTTTTGGTAGGTAGAATTCCAACTTTCGTAAGCGCCGATGGCTTGTCGAATTGCAGCTCTTTTCAATGGGTTCGGGAAACCATTGATAAACTGATGACCAGCAGTCAGTAGTTCGTAGTATCGCCAACCACCATTAGATTGAACGGGAATACTAACGCCTTGAGGATTTTCGGCAATTAACAGGAAATAAAAATGCACTATTTCGTTGTAAGCATCCTTGGTTTCCTGCATATCAAACGGGAGCATCTCATATTTGTAAAAATACTTCTTCTGGCTCCTTCCTTCTTCTGGCTCCTTCCTTCTTCCTCTTTCCTTCTTCATCTTTCCTTCTGCCTCCTGCCTTCTGCCTCCTGCCTCAAAACTCCTATTTCTAGCTTGGCTGCAAAGGTGAGATGCTCCCTATCAAACTTTGAGCGAATCAATTTCGCTTTAACTGATTTTGTTGCGATTGAATATCCTTTTTGGCGTTTGAGCATTTTACAATGCTACTCCTATAAACTCCGATTCGTCAATGGGTTCCGCAGATTTTTCGTTAGTCGTTATTTCTTCTTTACCGATCGGGTCTTTGTAACGCCTCAGAAAATAAAGGCGGCTACTAAAGCAGTGCATGACGCTCATAAACTCCTGCATCAATTCAGCGTGAGGGGATAGGTCGGTTTTGCCTAAAACAGTTATTTTGCAGCCATTTTGAGAGCAGTACCATTCCACAAATTCAAATCCAAATCGGCACAGACGATCTTTGTGAGCGACAACAATTTCAGATATTTCTCTCTGTCCAACTCGCTCCATCAATTTAATGAATTTCTTGCGCTTAAAATTCATCCCAGAGCCGATCTCTCGAATTAAGTTGCCTTGCCGGTTAGCTTTGAGGGCTGTAGCTTGAGACTCTAAATAGTTTTTCTGCGAATGAGTTGAGACGATCGGCATAAATGATTACCAATCCGGTAGTTTCCTGCAAGCCTGATTTCCCGACAATACTGGACTCTAGGTAGCGGCGATGACCTCCTTTGGAGCGGATGTATTCGATTTTGCCGTCATCCGCCCAATCTGCTAATGTTTTAGGGTGGTAGCCGTATTTTTCCTGTGCTTGAGCTGGGGACAGATACATTACTAGAACACTCTAATATATAGAATCACTCCAGTATACTCCAATATTCCGTTTTCTAGTAATTAGACGGCCAAGCCACTTGGGGAGAGACAATGCCAGCCCGATCGCCCCGACGATCGCCCATCGCGCTAATATTCAGTATGCCCCGCACGCAGATCAAATTAAATATCGATCGCACAAACTCCGATTTATTCGCCATTGTAAGGTGAAATGGCGCCGCACTCACCCAAAAGGGGGACGCGGGATTGCTGAGGCTATCCGCTAAAATGAATCAAATATAAAAATCGCAATCTTTCTTTACAATAAAAAAACCAAAGGCTAATAGCGGCGAGAGGAACTACCGTGACCAATCAAGTTTTTTCAGAAGCGGAAGAAAAGCAACCCCTTCCCCCCGTGGAGAGCGGGCGCGACAGGAAATCAGCAGTGGATGTAGCTGAAAGTGAAGTCTCAGAGAACTCTCGCTGGCAATTCTCCGGTGACGATGATGAACGAGAAGTTGCGCTGGAACTTCCAGAAATCGAGGCAGAACAAGTTTGGGAACCAGAAGCAACTGAAGTTGGGCCCCGCAAAGAAATCAGGTGGCCTGCCTTGTTGGCGGGCGCAGGGATTGGCGTTGCTGCAACGCTGCTAGCAGTACAGTTAACTGGGGCCAAGCAGAGTTCACCTGCGGCAGTTCCAATTCCATCGGCAACTCAGCAGGCGACGGATCAGACTGTGACAGTGGCCCCTGTGGAATCTGCCGAGGTGGGTGAAACTTTGGAAGCGACGGGCACCGTGGCAGCCTATGACTTGCTGCCGGTGCTACCACAAGCCAACGGTTTGCAAATTAAGCAGGTGTTGGTGAAAGAAGGGGATGCGGTAGAAAAAGGTCAGACGATGGCGGTTTTGGACGATTCGGTGCTACGATCGCAAATTGCCGAAGCGCTGGCGGGAGTACAATCGGCAAATTCTACGGTAGAACAAGCCCAAGCTCAGGTACAGCAAGCTCAGTCAGCCCAACAAGAAGCCCAAGCCGGCGTGGCTCATGCTCAAGCTGGCGTGGAAAAAGCCATCGCTGACGCAGCGCAAGCCAAAACAGGCGTCGGGCAAGCAAGAGCCGGTGTGGAACAAGCTAAAGCCGGTGTCACTCAAGCTAAAGCCGGCATTGCCTCCGCCCAGGCTAAATTAGATCAAGCTCAAAGAGAAGTAAATCGCACCCAAGATTTGGCTTCTCAGGGAGTAATTAGTCAGCAAGATTTGGAAAGACGAAAGACGGAACGGCAGACTGCTGTTCAAGACTTGAACAAAGCTAAAGCTGACTTGAATACAGCTTTGGAAGAACAGAATAAAGCAGCGGAAGAAGTGCGATCTGCTGTTGCTAAAGTAGCTACTGCAGAAGCTAATATCAGTACGGCTAGAGCGGCCCTCGCCAGCGCTCGTGCTAAAGTGAATACGGCCGGAGCGAGCGTCAGCAGTGCCAGAGCAAATGTCGGAAATAACGCAGCAAGTGTCCGCAGCAATGATGCACAAGTCAAACAGTTACAAACTCAACTAGAACAAACAATTGTTCGAGCGCCGGATAGTGGCACTGTGGCTGAAAGAATTGGTCGAGTTGGCGATGTTTCTTCGGGAAGTCAAAAACTATTTTCGATTATTCGGGGCAACAAGCTGGAACTACAATTGAAAGTACCGGAAACTCAGATTTCGCAAGTGCAGCCGGGAACAGCAGTCCAAATTACTTCGGATTCTGACAAGCGGATTAAGTTGTCAGGAACTGTGCGAGAGATTTCGCCGGTAGTTGACCCGCAAAATCGGCAAGCTACGGTGAAGATTGATTTGCCGGCAAGCGAGTTTTTGCGATCGGGAATGTTTTTGCGCGCATCCATTTCGACAGCAAAGGCTCAAGGTTTGAAAGTCCCAGCTAAAGCTATTGTGCCACAATCTGACGGCAGTTCTATTGTTTATAAACTTGTCGGCCAGGACAAGGTGCAGGCTCAACCGGTGGAAGTCGGGGAAATTTCCGGGGGTGCAGTGGGCGATTTGACAGCTGCTAAGGTGGTGGTTAAAAAGGGTTTGAAGGCGGGCGATCGGGTGGTTGTTACTGGCGCTGGTTTTCTTAAGGATGGCGATCGGGTTAAGGTTGGTAAATAGTTATATCGATTTTGGTTGTACCGTCCGTCATTGTCAACAGTCAACAATCATGGATATCTTTTCGTAGCGGCAACCTCACGGTAAAGGTTGCTCCTTGTCCCTCACCCGCACTTGTTGCACTAACAGTACCGCCGTGGAGTTCTACTAAATGACCGACGATCGACAATCCTAGCCCCAATCCAGAGTCTCTGCGAGAGTAGCTACTATCTGCCTGACGGAAGCGATCGAACACATAGGGGAGAAAATCAGGGTGAATGCCCTTACCAGTATCGCTAATTTGGATTTGAGCCATTCCATCAATGTAGTCTAATGCGATGTCAATTCTTCCTCCCGCTGGGGTGAATTTAATCGCGTTTGAAAGTAGATTCCACAGCACCTGTTGTAAGCGACTTGGGTCGCCCAAAATCTTTGGTTTTAAAGGATTTAGCCTGGATTCAATTTGAATATTTTTGGCTTCTGCGGCGAAACGAATCACCCCGATCGCATTTTCAACCACTGGATTGATCTCAATTTCAGAAGCATTGAGCCGAAATTGGCCTGTGGTAATCCGCGAAACGTCTAAGATATCATCGATGAGCTGGTTTTGTGCTTTGGCGGCGCGCTCGATCGTTTTTAGCGCCTCCTCGGTTTTAGGCTGGTCAAATTTTTTCAGGCGCAGCAACTGTGCCCAGCCAATCATCGCATTCAGCGGCGTCCGCAGTTCGTGAGAGAGGACGGACAAAAACTCATCTTTGACGCGGTTGGCCTCCTCAGCAGCCGCACGAGCCGATTGTTCTTGAATCCGAAGGCTGCGTTCAGTCTCGTACTGTCTTTGCTCGGTGATATCCTCGATCGCCAACAGAATCATCTGTGTATCGCCCAGCGGAGGCATTTTGCGGGCATTGAGCTGCATTATTTTATGCCCGATGTGCTCAAAGTCATGCTCGACTTCAAAATCTTTAAACTGGGGAGTGCCTGCGAGAATTTCTTTGAGGAGCGCTCGCAACTTGGGAATATTCCACTGTCCATTACCCAGATCGAACAATGAGCGGTGCTCTGTTTCGCTCGCTATCACCTGAAACGTCTCGTAGAAAGAACGATTGGCGGTGAGCGCCCGCAGATCGAGATCTAGCACTAGCAACGGTTCCCGCACGGTTTCCACGATCGTTTCGGCGTAATTTTTCGCTTCCATCAAATGCTGGGCGCTCACTTTTAGCTCGTTGATATCCACCAACATCAGCACAGCCCCATCAATCTTGTGGTCGAGCGTCCGGTAGGGTCGAATATGCAGCTCGTACCAACGACCCTCTCGATCTTGAACCTCCTGAACTTTCAAATTGAGCGTGCGGATCACCCCTAAAATCCATTGCTCTAACTCCGGTACTATCAACTTGTGAGTGATGTCGCTCAAAGACCGCCCGACATCGGCAGAAATCAAGTTGAAGATGCCTTCAATTGCGGGAGTAAACCGGCGGATTCGCAGGTCGTTTCCCAGCATCAGGATCGGAATATTGATGCTGGTCAGAAGATTCTCTAAATCGTTGCTCACCTCAGTCGATTCCAAATTGCGCCGCTGCAATTCGTCATTAATCGTGTTGAGTTCTTCATTGGTTGCCTGAATCTCTTCTTTCGCCGTTTCGAGTTCCTCATTCATGCTTTGCAACTCTTCGTTGCTCGACAAAATCTCTTCGTTAGCGGCTCTCAAATCTTGATTAGCGGCTTGATGTTCTTGGACGATCGCTCCGAGATGTTCTTTTGTAGTTTTCAGTTCCTGTAGCAGCCTTGCAATCTCCTCACTTTCACCCTGTGAAGGATCAGAGTTGACTCTATCCTGTTCAGCAGCAGGCATTGCAGAGATCGGGGACTCCTCTTGAAACAACACTAAAAAATACTCTTTTGCCACAGCGCCGGCTTGGAATGGAATCACATTAATTCCGATATGCCGGAGGCGAGCGCCGTCTTTAAGTTGGAAGCCTGTCCGTGCGATCGGCTGCTTATGATGTGAGGCTTCTTGAATTGCAGTACGCAGTTCCACGCGCAACCCTTCTTTTGCCATTCTCAGCAGGCTAAAGCTCGCTCTACCGGGAGCCGGTTCTAGGTAGGCATTCGTCTGGCCTCGAAATTGCAGAATCTCGCTGGCTGTATTAATCACGACCCCGACAGGGGCATAGTGATTCAAAACAATGCGATCGGCCTCTTTTTCCATTTCGATTTCCTCCAATCTTTCCGTGTGCTGGGCTGGTGGGTTGGGAGGTGTCAGAGGATAGTTGCTAGCATTTAAATCCATGCTAAGCCAATGCGTTACCTGTTTTTTAGTATAAATTTTATTCTTTTTATCGAATACCGCAAACAATATTGATGAAAACTCTCCAACCGTTTCCGAAGTGCCTAACAGCAAAAAGCCCGTGGGCCCAAGCCCATAGTGGAACATTGGCAGCAGTTTTTTCTGCAACAGGGGTGTCAGATAGATCAGCACGTTCCGACAGGTAATCAAATCCATCCGCGAAAAGGGCGGATCGGCGATCAGGTTTTGTCTAGCAAAGACGCAGAGTTCGCGCACGGGCTTAGCGATTTGGTATCCGCCCTCGACTGGGACAAAGAACCGATGTAGGCGTTCGGGTGAAATATCGGCGACTTGGGCATGGGTATAAAAGCCACTGCGAGCGATCGCGATCGCATTTTCGCTGATGTCTGTGGCATAAATCTGAATCGGCAGGTTAGTAGATCGAGCGGCTAAGAACTCTAGCAAGCAGATGGCCATCGAGTAAGCTTCTTCACCCGTTGAACAGCCGGCAATCCAAATTCGGATCGGTTTTTTCGGCGATTTATCTTTGACGATTGCGGGAAAAACAGTGCTGCTTAAGGCCTCAAAGCTTTCGGGGTCGCGGAAAAAGCTGGTGACATGAATTAAGACATCGTGATACAGCGCCGTTACTTCTGCCGGGGTGTTTTGGAGATATTCGGCATAATCTTCGATCCGTTCCAGCTTGTAGAGCAACATCCGCCGATGTATCCGCCGCTTCAAGGTGGTTTGCTTGTAGTGAGTAAAGTCAACTCCTGCAGCCGCCCGCAGCAAACTGTAGATAATGGCGATCGCATCTTCGCTTGCGATCGCATCTTCACTTGCGATCGCATCTTCACTTGCGATCGCATCTTCGCTTGCGATCGCATCTTCCCTGCTGGTGGATTCTCTCGAAAGCAGATCGCTCATGTAGGGATGACGGCCGATCTCTGCTATTTTATATGCTATTTTTTGCGGTGGCAAGATAAAGTCTACCTGACCCGTAGCCGCCGCAGTATTCGGCATACTGCTAACTTGTGCCGTATCTTCACATTGGGCAAAAGTAATACCACCCGCGGCCTTAATCGCTTTTAACCCTTGGGCACCATCGCTGTCGCCCCCGGACAAAATGACGCCGATGGCTTTGTTCCCCCGTTCTTCGGCGAGGGAAAACAGAAAAATATCGACAGACATAAATACCCCCTTTCGTTTGCCGCGAGGCGTTAGCTTCAGCACTGATCGCTCGATGGTCATGCTGAAATTCGGGGGGATAACGTATACCTGATTCGGTGCTATGAGCATCCCATCTGTCACCTCATGCACGGGCATCTGGGTCGATCGACCCAGAATCAAACTCAAGCCACTTCCCTGATTCGGCAACATATGCTGAATTATTACAAACGCCATGCCGGTATCGATCGGCAAATGGCTCAGTAACTGCATAAAGGCTTCCAATCCACCCGCAGACGCTCCTATTGCGACTACAGGGAATAAGTCGTTTTGATTGTCCTGCTTTTGAGCTGTTTTGATACCAGCTTTAGGTCGAGATTTCTTGGAATACTTATTCTGACTCATTTTTTCTAGCAGCTACCTTCCGGGGCGCGTATTATAGTTATATTGCATTTATTTTTAATATATATATATATATATATATCAAAATGAATAATGAGTCATCTACCTGCCGATATAATCTCTAGGCGAACTCGATCGGTGCGCTCAATCGATTTTAAAATCCTTATTTTGGAGTTCCCCCTTTCCTAGCGGGGAACAAGATTGAAACGGGAAATCCCTTAAAAATTATACTAGATTATACTGCTAAGAGTGGAGAATCAGTTAACTTTGCAGATTCTGCGATCGTACCAATTCTATGAATATTTGCGATCGAGTGGAGTTCCCTAAATGCGCCAACTCCTCAATTAACTTCCAACCGGAATCTTTTGGGATCTTCTCAAGGATTGGCGATCGGGAAAAGCTGCGGGGAAACAAAACAGTACAATTAAGTAGATAAACCTAAAAAACCAGAACATCATCCACAACCGCAATTAATCTCGTTTTTAGGTAGGCAGTTTGAGGCGATTAAGAGCGGGATAGCTTCGCTTCACGCAAATTCCCTACCGCCACGTCGATGTAAACTCTCTCTGGATTATTTTTTTAACTGCTTCATCACTGCTTGCTGGGGCATTTTTACCTTTTGAGTCATTTCCAGAGTATCGTCCATTAGCGGTTGCCAATATTGATCAGATTCAGCAATTGCTTCCAGAACTTCTTCTGGTGTTGAAGTTTGAGGCTATTAATTGGCAGACACAATCTAATAACTGAATTTTTTATTTTCCCAAAAACCGGCAGTTTTTGCTAAAATCTTAAAGAAAAGTAACAAAAAAATATTTTAGTTGGCTGAGGGAAATTAGGGAAATCCCAGCAGCGCTGCAAAGTTCGGATTCTCAAGACAGGCTGCCGGGGGTAACGGCTGTGAGAAAAGGCGATTCTGCGGTGGCGCTAGCGATGTTGCTGAGGAAAGTGAACGATGGGGAGTTTATGGTGCGGTTCATGGCGATGGGATGGCGGCACAGTCAAACTGCGGAAGCTTTGGCGGCGCTGTTAAAAATGATGCAGTTCGATCGCGATCGGAATGTGCCTGCAGAAGCCGCTAACTCTTTGTCAATGTTGGGAAGCGAGGCGATCGCTCATTTCGTGGCAGCTTTTCGTCGCGATGACAATTTGCTCGTCCGTCGCTGTACGATGGCTCGGCTCTGCGATCGGCTACCGCCCAAAATTGATTGTCAAAATGCTATACTCAAAATCAGAAAATAGTTGTACAATGTTTTTCTAGTCGTTTTTTACCGCTGCGCCTCCAAGGTGAAAGCAGGTGAAAACAACTAGAAAACACTAAGCGCGGGCGTAATTCAGTGGTAGAATGTCAGCTTCCCATGCTGAACGTCGTGGGTTCGAGTCCCACCGTCCGCTTTGACTGAATTTTCATATAATTATGAAAATTCATTAGTGCTATCAATTCAATCTATGGCTTATTTCTTAACCGCTGCTTTATATAAGTTCGTTGAACTACCTGATTTTGCTGACCTGAAAGCACCGCTACTCGATTGTTGCAACAACAACAACGTCAAAGGCACTATCTTGCTGGCCCAAGAAGGTATTAATGGCACTATTGCCGGGTCGTCTGAGGGCGTACACGCAGTGCTGGCCTTCTTGCGTAGTGACCAGCGTTTTGCGGATCTGGTACACAAGGAATCTTTCTCGGAAAAAGCACCTTTTTACCGTCTGAAAATACGCTTGAAGCGCGAAATAGTCACGATGGGTGTACCGGACATTAATCCCCGCCTTATGGCTGGCAAATATGTTAAGCCTGATGAGTGGAATAAGCTGCTTGACGATCCCGATGTTGTCGTGGTTGATGTGCGTAACGACTTCGAGGTATCTCTGGGGACTTTTGAAGGCGCTATTAATCCCAAAACAAAAAGCTTTTCCGAGTTACCTGAATGGGTGCTGCGGGAAACTGCTTTACGCAATAAACCCAAGGTGGCAATGTTTTGCACGGGTGGTATTCGCTGCGAGAAATCTACTGCTTTTTTGCGTAGTCAAGGTTTTGAGGAAGTCTATCATCTCGAAGGCGGAATTTTAAAATATTTGGAAACGGTACCGGAAGCAGAAAGTCGTTGGGAAGGTGAATGTTTTGTCTTTGATGAACGGGTTTCTGTTGGTCAGGACTTAAAGCCGGGTAACTATGAACTTTGTCGCGGTTGTCGTCACCCGATTAGTCAGGAAGATAAGGCTTCTGAATTCTTTGTACTTGGTGTGAGTTGTCCTCATTGTCATGACTCAAAAACTGAAACCAAAAAACAAGCCTTATCTGAACGTCAACGTCAGATTGAGCTTGCTAAGCGTCGCAACCAAGTACATATAGGCGCGCGCTACGATGCGAAGGAAAAAGTAGATGAGGCCTGCGACTAATATTATTATTCACTAAGCTCAAAGAAACCCGGTTTCTACGAAAAATCTTGTTTGGCGACGAGAAATATCGAAAGAAACCGGGTTTTTGACCCGAAAAACCCGATCGTGCGATCGACTAATTATATCAATTCCGGCGTAGGCCGGAATGATATCAAATCCGCGCTTCATCGTCGGGCGTAAAGTCTAATCCTGCGGTCAACAAATAATTCGCGCAATTTTCATTTCTTTGACCAACAGTCAACAGTCAACAGTCAACAGTCAACAGTCAACAGTCAACCGTCAACAGTCAACAGTCAACCGTCAACAGTCAACCGTCAACAGTCAACAGTAAACAGTCAACAATAATTCCGGTGCAACCGGAATTGATATAATATGTCAGCAACATACCCGATTTTTTATTCCTTTCGCCGCTGTCCCTATGCTATGCGCGCGCGCTTGGCCTTAATGGTTAGCAATCGGGTGTGTGAGTTGCGGGAAGTTGTTTTGCGAGACAAACCACAAGAGATGTTGGAGGTATCTCCCAAAGGTACAGTACCAATATTGATTGATGTTGACGGGCGTGTACTAGATCAAAGTATCGATATCATGTTGTGGGCATTGAGACAACATGATCCTGAAAAATGGTTGATGCCACAGCAAGGTTCTCTTACAGAAATGCTGGAACTAATTGCTCTATTTGATGATAGGTTTAAATATCATCTTGACCGTTATAAGTACCCCGATCGTTATCCCGGTGTTGATGCCCAAGTACATCGGTATGAAGGTTCTTTATTCCTGGAAAAACTCAATGCACAGTTAAGCGCCACTAAATATTTGTTTGGTAACAATGTAGCATTGGCTGATATGGCGATCGCACCTTTTGTTCGTCAATTTGCTCATACGGATCTAGCTTGGTTCAACGAACAGCCTTGGCCTCCACTACAAGCTTGGTTAGCAGCGTTCACAGACTCGGAAATTTATAGCAGTGTGATGCAGAAATATCCGAAATGGGAATCCGGTAATCTAGGCGTTATTTTTCCTTCCTCGTAATTAGTTATTCAGGACTTAGGCACTAAAGGGCGTTGAATCAAGGGTTTGAGATTGTTTCACTACGTTTTCTGCGAACAGAAAATCGTAGTAGGTGCGTCAGTCCTATTATACTTATTCGCTGTCAGCATATTTATTCAATGCCCAAAATGTTAGTTACCATGCTAAAAT
Organism: Microcoleus sp. S13_C3; assembly: GCF_036700905.1. Classification (NCBI taxonomy): domain Bacteria; kingdom Bacillati; phylum Cyanobacteriota; class Cyanophyceae; order Oscillatoriales; family Microcoleaceae; genus Microcoleus; species Microcoleus sp. S13_C3. Next base: position 21,137 of record NZ_JAUBPT010000028.1, read on the forward strand.
TATTGTTTTCCGAATGCCAGATTGACCGAAAGCATCGAGGATACCCGCCACGTGATTCATTCCTTCGGAGACTCAAGACGGAGAAATCAAAAACGTGTATCCGATGAAACTTGCCGAACGTATTTATCCGTGGTGTCAATGCTTCAAATCTAAAATCTAAAATCTAAAATCTAAAATCGATTGACTGTCATTTGACTAGAAAAGTGACGGCGGCAAAAATCGCATTTTGCTAAAATTTTTAACGGAAAAGGATTTACTGTATTCTAGTAAGTATTGTCAGGCTGAAATTATGATTGATGTTGGTTCGTTAGTTCGATCGCCCAGAAACGATTTGGGAGTCGGAAAAGTTGTCGAGGTATCGCGTATCGAGGCGGTAGTTGAATATTTTTGCTCAGTTAAAAATCGCATCCGCAAAACCGTGCCCTTAAGTCTACTGCAAGAAGCTAGACTTCAGCGCCAAACCCGCTGCTACCTCTGGAGTACAACTCAGGAAAGATGGATTATCGGGCGAGTTTACGACTGGGATGAAGATAAATTAGAATACGAAATTGACCTCCCCGACAGCCAAAGTTTGCAAGCTGTCGAAACCGAACTGTACGTTCGCTGCAATATCCCGATCGCCGATCCGATCGACATTTTAGCAGTCAAAGGCCAAGAAACGCCGTATTTTCACGATCGCCGATTGGCATTCGTTCAATCTGCGATCGAACAGCGGGCCGTCAGCCGGGGCATGACCGGTTTAATTTCTGCTAACATAGACCTCTATCCGCACCAAGTTGAAGTCGTGCGGCGCGTCCTAGAAGACCCAATCGTGCGCTATTTATTGGCCGACGAACCAGGTCTCGGAAAAACAGTAGAAGCCGGGACAATTCTCCGCCAATTCCTGCTAGATGAACCCAACGGACGCGCTGTGGTACTGGTTCCGAAATACTTGCTCGAACAGTGGCGGCAGGAGTTGGAAAATAAATTCTATTTGTCTCATTTTGCTGACCGAGTGCAGCTTGTTGCTGTTAGCGAAATCAATCAAATTAGCCGCAACGCTAACCTGGATTTTCTGATTGTTGATGAAGCGCATGATGTGGCGGCAATGGCAAATTCGAGCGATCGCGCTCAGCAGCAGTCCTTTGAACTCTGTCAGAAACTAGCTCAAAAAAGTAAAAATGTATTGTTATTATCTGCAACGCCAGTTATCGGTCACGAGCAAGATTTTCTAACGATGCTACATTTGCTAGATCCCACAACTTACCGTCTTGATGACCTGGAAAGCTTCAAAGAACAGGTGCAAAACCGTCAAGAAATCGGTCGCGCTTTGCTGGATTTCCGAGAAAATGCCAAGCCTGCAGTTTTGCAAACAAAACTCGCTCAACTCCGCACTATTTTTGCCAAAGATGATTATTTAATCGGATTAGCAACCGAGTTAGAAAGTTGTTTGAAAACTAAAGAAACCGCAGAACAGGCTCGGCTTGTCCGAACTATTCGCACTCATGTTAGCGATACCTACCGCCTCCATCGTCGCATCCTTCGCAACCGCCGAGATGCGGTTGAAGATGTGATTTTCGAGCGAGATGCTGTCCCCAAAACCGAGTACGATCTGAATGATGAACAGTGGTCGGAAATTCAAACGGTACTCGATAAATGGCGCACAGTCGCTCCCAAGTCGAGCGAATATCAGAGAATTTTTCTGCTGTTTTTCCGCGCTTCTGGTACTTGGCTGAATGTTTTAGAACGGGTTGTCAAAGCTCGTTTGCAGAAAAAATCGACTCCAGAACTCGATCGCGAATTTGGACAAAATGACACGGCAATTTTGACCAAAACGGAGCTGTTTCCCGAAGAAAGGGAAATGCTGGAAACCTTGCTTAATACCCTGGAAAAGCCCCAGGAAGGACTCGATCGACTGAGTTTGTTACGAATCGCGATTCTCCGATTTCTCGCAGTTGCTTTGAAGGTTCCGCGCGAGTATCACAGCAAACCTCGCGATTTGCTGTCGAGAATTCAACAGCAAATTAAACGACCGATTCCGGGCGAGCGTTTCCCGAAAGTTGTGATTTTTACCAGTTTTACTGCAACTTGTCAAGAGATTGCGGAAAATTTAGCTAAAATCTTTGGTAAAAATGCGATCGCCAGCCATGACACGAGCAAATCGGCTGATGATGTTGAGGCTAGTCTCAAGCGGTTTAAGACTGAACCCCATTGTTTTATCTTAGTGTGCGATCGATCTGCTGAAGCAGGGGTAAATCTGCAATTGACAGATTGGTTAGTTCACTTCGATTTGCCGTGGTTTCCCAACCAGTTAGAACAAAGACTCGGCAGAGTCGATCGCATTGGCAGCAAAATGGGAGTGCAATTTTGTTTGTTTGCAGGCCCGGATTTGCCAGAGAGTCCCCACGAAGCTTGGTTTCAAGTTTTAAAAGATGGGTTTGATATCTTCAACAAATCTATTGCCAGCCTTCAGTTTTATGCTGAGGAAAAACTTCTCAAACTTGAAGAAAAGTTGTTTGCTGAGGGAGGCAAGGGCTTATCCAGCGAAATTGAAGCGATTAAAACTGAAATCGAACAAGAGAAAATCAAAATTGATGAACAGTACGTTCTCGATGAAATTGATACTCTTGATGACAGTGCATCTCAGTATTTTGAATCTCTCGACAACTGCGATGCTAAGCATAAAGAAATGCAGCGGGCTACTGAAGGTTGGTTGTGTCAAGCTCTCCACTTCAAACAAATTGAACATCCGAGTGTATCGGGGTTGATGCGCTATAAACCTACTCAAAAAACGTTAATTCCCTCGAAGGATTTGATGACCAGATTGGTTCCTTATTGCCAGCAATATGGTAGTTACAATCGCCGTATTGCTTATCAGAATGCGGATGTTGCTCTTTACCGCATTGGTGAGGGATTGATCGATGCACTTGGCTCTTATATTCGCTGGGACGATCGCGGTCAAGCTTTTGCCATGTGGCGGCATGATGAAAGTTGGGATGCGGAGCCCGGGAAGGAGTGGTTCGGCTTTCAGTTTAATTATTCAATCCAGACTGATGTGCAGCCTGCTGAGCAAGTTTTGCAAGCACAAAACATCGAAAATTACAACTTAAAAGCTTTGCAGCGCCGCGCTGATGCTCTGTTTCTCCCAATTTTTGAAACGGTGTTTGTAGATGCTCGCAGCGAGCCGATGTCTCTGGTGGAAGATGCGGAAATTCTGGCGATTTTGCAGCGGGATTATAAGGGGAAAGGCGGGCCGAATCGGGATTATAATTTGTCGAAAAATCGCACGTCGCTGATTGACAGTTTTGTAGATCCGCTAGAATGGGATGATTTTTGTCAAAAGGGACGGGTGGTATCGGAGGAATTGCTGCGCGGGCGATCGGCTTTTGTGGAAATGTGCGAGCAATCTGCTGTTACTGCTGCTATCCAACTAGAAAACCGGGTGAATCAATTGCAATTGCGGTTGAATCGACTTTCTAAATCCGAACAACTTTTAGAATCGGTTTTGGCTGAGGAAATCAGTACGGAAAGTTTGTTGAGTGAAGCGGTTTTAGCTGGGATTCGCCGCCCGCACATGACTCTTGAGTCTGTGGGATTCATTGTGATTTCTGGGCGTCCTCCTGTAAAGTCGGAGGATGAAGGATAATTTGTTTGGGAGGGCGATCGCTCTTTTTGGGGCGATCCCCTTCCCGATAGCTTCGCTTCACGCTCTTTTTGACCAAGAATTTCAAAGGTGGTACCCGCCACGTGATTTATCCGTGGAATCAATCGAAAATCGAAAATCGAAAATCCTCAAGCCCCCGCATTTATCTCGCGCAAGTCAATCTAAAATCTAAAATCTAAAATCTAAAATCGCTTGACCCGATTCGGAAGCACAGGCGAGACGCCCGTGCCACGATGGACGGATAGGGTTGACACTCCCCGACCTCAAGGTACGGGGATTCTTAAGACATTTCTGTCAAAATATCCCGCGCAAGCGTGGGTTCCCAGGCTGACTACGTTTGCACCGTTGAGTGCGTAGTCATATCTCCTCAAAAATGTTTTGGGCGTAGACTTTCCCCCAGTCCAGGGGTAGGTTTTTAAATCTTGTCTGATGTGTTTATTCTACCATATTCATTTGTGGCAATGGATTTGTTACTTTACTTAACAATGGCAAAAGCCGTCCTATAAGGACGGGGTTTTCAACCCAATTCTCTGATAAAAGGGCGATCCGTTTTATCTAAACTGCGGAAGTGACAGCAATTTTTAGGTTATGGGACTGCAAAAATGGTAAGATAAAAGCAGTAGTAATGAGTAGCAGTGATTTAGTTACAAGCCACGCTTCGGCCTGACATCAAAGCGCGTCGATCGCATGGAAATTAAACCACACAGCCAAAATGAAGAAGTCTCAGATCAAAATTCTGCTAGTAGAGGACGATGGATGGCTGAGTGCAACACTGGCCAAGGTGTTGGAAGCAAATCATTACGGGTTCGATCGGGCAAATGATGGACAAGTGGGCCTAGACTTGGCAGCAGAAATTGAGTATGACCTGATTTTGTTAGACGTGCAGTTTCCCAAACTAGATGGAATTAGTCTATGTCGGCAACTGCGATCGCAAGGCTACCACAAACCGATCCTGTTAATGACGGCAAAGGATTCAGATGCGGAGGTGGTGGCTCTTTTCGATGCGGGCGCCGATGATTACATCAGCAAGCCTTGTGCTACGGAAGTATTACTGGCCAGGATACGAACTTTATTGCGACGCAGTAAAGCACTTTCCCCAGGAGGTTCTACTCCGAATTCAGCCGCTAATACATTGACTTGGGGAGATCTTTGTTTAGATTTAGATTCTGGTAGAGTGAGATTTGGCGAACAAATAATTTCACTGACAGCGACGGAATATAATCTGCTGGAATTATTCCTGCGAAATCCCGATCGCATCTTTAGCCGCAATGCGATTTTGGATCGTCTGTGGGGATTTGATGACGCACCAACCGATCGCGCCATTATCACTCATATTAAGGATGTCAGAAAGAAATTGAAGGCCGGCGGCTTAACTGAAGAAATCATCGAAACAGTTTATGGCATGGGCTATCGACTGAAACCGTACCCGCAATCTGCGTCTTTTAACGTCAACAAGTTGCTCAGAAAGAGTACCCAAAAACATCAATCTGGCGGGGTTGAGAACTCCGATACCGACCAAGTTTTAGAGCGGTTTCGGGGATGCTTCACCCAACAAATTGCTGTATTGGAGCAGGCAAAAACTGCTCTATTAGCAGGAAAGTTAGAAACAGAATTACAGCAATCGGCAAAACATGAAGCTCATAAATTGGCTGGATCTCTGGGATCTTTTGGTTATCCCGAAGGCTCGAAATTGGCACGCTCGGCCGAGCATTTGCTAATAAAATATCGCTCTTTGACTGCTGAGGAAATTACCCGCTTCTCGGAATTGGTGACAGGATTACAGCAGGAATTAGCCAAAACACCGATTACATCAACGGCTGTACCAGTTTCTACTATTTCAACTTTCAACTATCGGGTTTTGGTAGTTGATGATGATGCTGCATTAACGGAGCGATTGAAAGTAGAATCCGCAGCTTGGGGATTGCGGATGAAAATTGCGCCGAATATTACTGCGGCCCGATCGCGTCTTGCTTTGTCAATGCCCGATGTGATGTTACTAGATTTAAGCTTTGCACAGACAGAGGAAGATGGATTGACGCTACTGCGAGAACTCACCGAGCGATCGCCTACTCTTCCTATAATTGTCTTTACCGGACGAGATAGTCTTGCCGATCGCTTGGCAGTATCGCGCTTAGGTGCTAAGCAATTTCTCCACAAACCTGCAACCACCGAGCAAATTTTTCGAGCCATCGCCCGTGTTCTACCCAGTCCCAAAACTTCAGAAGCCAAAGTCTTAATCGTAGATGATGACCCTGTGATGCTGGTTAAATTATCAGCGTTACTGACTCCTTGGGGACTTGAGGTGACAAATCTCCAAGAACCACAGCAATTTTGGGAGGTGTTAATTACCATTGAGCCCGATTTAGTAGTGCTGGATCTAGAAATGCCGATCGTCAGTGGCTTAGAATTGTGTCAGGTCGTCCGACAGGATATCCAATGGGAAAATTTACCGATTTTGGTGGTGACAGCCCATACCGATCCAGAATCTCTGCAACAAGCCTTTGCAGCGGGAGCCGATGATTTTATTACCAAGCCGGTACTAGGGCCTGAATTAGTCACGCGGGTACTCAGCCGAATCAAGCGCAGTCGTCCTTTACTTAAGCCTGGGAATACTTAAATAAAACTTACGCACAAGGGCTAAAAACCCAGGGCTGTTTCATTCTCACCGAAACCAGGGTTTTGTAGGGGTAGTGCTACCCCTACTCCCCGTGCCTACCCTCCCCATCCACGATTGGCAGGCGTTTCAGGGATTGGGGCAACCACGGGGGGATTGCCCCTACAAAGAATGAAACAGCCCTGGCTAAAAACCCGGTTTCGGCCTCAATCTAAAAAATGTAATTAATTAATTAATTAATTAAGTAGATTAATGATAGATCATACTGATGAGAATTATGGGGAATTGCAACAACAGCAACAACAAATCCTTGCTAAAACCGCACTTTCTCTCTCCGAATCCGTCAATCTAGAAGATATTCTCAACACTACGGTAACGGAACTCAGAAACATTCTGCAATGCGATCGGGTAATTATCTTCCAATTTGCTCCAGACTGGAGCGGAAAGGTGTTGGTAGAGTCCGTTGGTTCAGAATGGACAGCAATCTTATCCACTCAGATTCACGATCCTTGCGTGGGTGAAAGCTATATCGAACCCTTCAAACAAGGCTTATTTACCTCTAAATCTGATATTTATACTGCCCCAATTGATACTTGTCACCGGGACTTCCTGGCAACTTTTCAAGTTAGAGCTAACCTGGTTATTCCTATCCTTAAGGGAGAAGAACTTTGGGGATTATTGATTGCCCATCACTGTGCAGCCCCTCGCGAATGGCAACCCTCAGAAATTGAACTCATGCGACAGCTAGCAACTCAAGCTGGAATTGCCATTCAGCAAGCTGATTTATTTCCTCAAGTACAAACGGAACTGAGGGAGCGCCAACAAGCAGGAATTTCCCTACAACACCTCCATAATGAACTCGATCAACGAGGCATAGAACGGACAGCAGAACTCACTGAAGTCAACGATAGCTGCCAACAATATATCACTCAAGCTGAAGACCTGTATAATAATGCTCCCTGTGGCTATCATTCCCTAGATGCAGCAGGAACAATAATTATGATTAATGATACGGAACTGAAGTGGTTAGGCTATACCCGCGAGGAAATTGTGCACCAAATGAAATATGTTGATTTAATGACAATTGAAAGTAAAAATATTTTTTATCAAAACTTTCCCTTATTGAAAAAACAAGGCTGGCTCGATAATTTAGAGTTTCAGATATTGAATAAAAATGGAGAACCCCTTTGGATTAACCTAAATGCTACAGCAATTTATGATGAAGCAGGTAACTTCATGATGAGTCGTTCTATCGTATTTGATATCACCGAGCGCAAACGTACTGAAGAAGCATTCCGCCAATATGAACGCATCGTCTTCAATACAACAGATGGGATTGTGTTGATGGATCGCAACTATATTTATCAAATAGTCAATCCAGCTTATTTAACTTGGTGCAACAAATCTGAAAGCGAAGTTATCGGAAGTTCTGTTAGAAATATCCTGGATGCAGACGTGTTCGATAACATGATAAAACCTCGGTTAGATAGATGTTTGGCTGGAGAAAAAATTCAGCATGAAAACTGGTTTGATTCTCCCAATTTAGTCCGGCAATTTTTGAGCGTTACTTATATTCCTTTACGTGATGCCTGCGAAAAGATTGTAGGGGTAATCGTTAGTCTGCGCGATCTGACTAAGCTTAAACAAGCCGAACAAATGCTGGAACTTCAGGCTGTTATTACCCGTAATATGGCGGAAGGAATTTGCTTAGTAAGAACCGACAATGGGGTAATTGTCTATGCCAATCCTAAATTTGAGCAGATGTTTGGCTATGACTTTTGCGAACTCAACGGTCAGCACGTTTCGATTCTCAACTATGGCAGCGCATCGGTGAGTCCTGAAGATGCAAATCGAGCCATTCGGTCTGCCGTTTTACAAAGGGGTGAATTTAGCTATGAAGTTCATAATGTCAAGAAAGATGGGACTCCATTTTGGTGTAGTGCCACTTGCTGTGTATTCAATCATTCCGACTATGGCGAGGTTCTGGTGGCAGTTCATCAAGATATCACAGTAGCGAAGCACCTCGAAGAACTTCGACAAGAGGCGGCTGCCGCCTTACTACAGAAATCCCGAAAGGAAAATTTGCTATGGAGGATTACTCAAGGGATTCGCCAATCTTTGGATCTGACTGCCGTTCTAAATACTGCTGTTACTGAAATCAGGCAGACATTACAAACGGATCGCGCTGCCATTTACCGCTTTAATCCTGATTGGAGTGGTGATTTTGTCGTGGAGTCAGTTGGTGAGGATTGGGTAAAACTGATAGGAAGCGATGTTCAAAAAACTTGTGCAGATACCTATCTGCAAGAAACTCAGGGCGGTCGATTCCGCAATCATGAAAAGTTTGTTGTTAATAATATTTACAACGCTGAACTTCAACCATGTCATATCGAGCTAGTGGAACAATTTCAAGCCCAAAGTTATGCAGTTTTCCCGATATTTGTGAGAGAAAATCTCTGGGGTTTGTTAGCTATATACCAAAATAATGCACCTCGTCAATGGCAATCATGGGAAATACAATTACTTGAACAGATTGCCAGCCAATTGTCGATCGCCATTCAGCAATCCAAACTCTACCGACAACTTCAGCTAGAACTGCAAGAACGTAAGCAAGCCGAAGCCACGATCCGAGAAGCCGAACGACGCTGGCGATCGCTCTTGGATAACGTGCAGTTGATTGTTGTCGGAATTGATATAGGGGGAAATGTCAATTACGTTAATCCTTTTTTCTTAAAAATCACAGGATATACTCACCCAGAAGTTGTCGGGAAAAATTGGTGTGAAAACTTCTTACCCAGTTCTATTATACAATCAATTAAAGTTGTTGTTTCGGAACTTTTCACCCATAACTATCATCCCTATTATCAAAATCACATCTTGACCAAATCTGGTGAAGAACGGTTCATTGCGTGGAACAATACCATTCTGCAAGATTCAGAGGGCAACCTCATTGGAATGATCGGCATTGGGGAAGATATTACCGAACGACAAAGGATCGAACACATTAAAGATGAGTTCATTGGCATTGTCAGCCATGAACTTCGCACTCCTTTGACAGGAATTCAAATGTCATTAGGACTAATAAAAAGTGGGGTTTATGATAACAAGCCAGAAAAATGTAGACGCATGATTGAAATTGCCCTCCTCGATACCAATCGATTAGTGAACCTGGTTAATGATATTTTAGATTTGGAGCGCCTAGACTCCGGGCGGGCAATTGTGGCGAAAACCGTTTGCAAAGCTGCCGATTTGATGCAGCAAGCAGTAGATAGCACTCAGGCGATCGCTATTCAACAGCAGATCTCATTAATCGTTACCCCCACGGATGCAGAAGTCTGGGCCACAGGAGATGCGATCGTCCAAACCTTAACAAATTTGCTCAGTAATGCGATTAAATTCTCACCTGCCGATTCCACAATTCATCTGAGTGCCCAAAACCAGACAGACTTTGTGCTGTTCCAAGTTAGCGATCGCGGGCGAGGCATTCCTGCCGATAAACTAGAACTCATTTTTGGTCGATTTCAGCAAGTCGATGCCTCCGACTCCCGTGAAAAAGGAGGCACCGGTTTAGGTTTACCAATCTGTCGCAGTATAGTTGAGCAGCATGGTGGCAAAATCTGGGCGGAAAGTATCTTAGGTGAAGGCAGCACATTTTGCTTCACCCTACCCTTACCCACCAGTGAATAACGCTTAGATTAATCTGTAGCATCCACCCCAAACCCAAAATCTCCCATCCAAAATCCCATGACAGAGAGACAAATTCTAGTTGTTGACGATGAAGAACACCTACGGGAACTTGTGCAAGCCTGCTTAGAAGATTTAGGCGGATGGAAAACAGTGGGGGCAGGATCGGGAGAGGAATGTTTACAAATACTGCAAATAAAACAACCCAACGCTATTTTGCTAGATGTATCTATGCCGGGAATGGATGGGTTTGCCGTGTACGAGACCCTCAAGTCCGATCCGATTACCCGATCGATTCCAGTGATTCTGCTGACAGCGAAAGTTTTGCCCAGCGATCGGGCTAAATTTGCCCAGATGGCGGTAGCTGGGGTAATTGCCAAACCAATCCAACCCATCACGCTGACGGAAGAAGTAGCAGAGATTTTGGGATGGGATGATTGACAATCAAGCATCCAGGATACCCGCCACGTGATTCATTCCGAAAGCAGACTCAGACCCCAGAAATAAAAAAACTGTATCCGATGAAACTTGTCCCCCGAATTTATCCGTGGGGTGAAAGCTTCAATTCTTTAATCGAAAATCGAAAATCGAAAATCGATTGACTTTCACCATTTTTGTCAATTTTTGTAACAATAACGGAATCTTTACCAATTCCTTACCGTTGCTATTTAGTCTCCTGTTATGCAGCTAACAGTTCTTGGCATTAGGAGGAGACTCAATGAATGCTTTTCAGGCTTTGAATGATATAAATCAGGACCTGGCAGGTTCATTTTCCCGTTTGCCCACTGGTTGTCAGCAATCCACACTTTGGATTGCTCATACAGAGGAAACACCGATCGCAGGTATTACAATTCAAGAAAAGAAGCTGACACTGATCCTTAAGATTCGCATTTCTGACATTCATCTTGTCAAATTGAATCTCCAAATCACTCCCGAAACTGTTTTAATTAAAGGTCAACCTACCGAAGTGGCTGGAGTAGAAGGTTATTTCCTTCCTAGTAGATTTCAAAGTCTCATCCCGTTGCCCCACCGCGTACATCCTGAAATCTATGGCACTGAAATACACGGCGATGGTTTAACAATTCAGCTTGCTAAAGAGTTGAGAATTCCGCCATCCGAAGTTCGGATTCAACTCTCACCTGCCAATTTGAGCGATTGCTTAAAGATGTGTATTTGAGACCCAATTGGTCACCGAAAAATTCATTTATAATCAACCCAAATAAAATGAACACTTTGCAACTAGCTAATTACGATCGCAGTCTCCTTCCCCAAAACAAGATGATAGGGAAACAAATTCTCATCGTTGATGACCAAGATCACCTCCGCGAACTGATACAGATGTGCCTGGAAGACCTCGCGGGATGGAACACCCTGGTGGCCGCATCAGGAAAAGAATGTTTACAAATCCTAGAAAAAGAACGACCTAACGCTATTTTGCTGGATATATCAATGCCGGAAATGGATGGGTTTGCTGTGTACGAGATCCTCCAATCCGATCCCATAACTCGATCGATTCCAGTGATTCTGCTGACAGCAAGAGTTTTGTCAAGCGATATGGCCAACTTTGCCGAAATGGGTGTTGCAGGGGTAATTCCCAAACCATTTGAAGCCACCACCCTGTCGGGAAAAGTGGCAGAGATTTTGGGATGGAATGATTGACACTCCCCGGTGTGACTACAAAAAGACTTTTATTAATTCACAAAAATCCGACTATAGGGGAGGTAATCCAGGCTTGCTTGACTGATGTGGTAGGTTGGAAAGTCGAAGTTGCGGGCTCGACTTTAGAAGGATTGCGACAAGCAAGTTCCTATCAGCCAGATGCGATTATTTTGGAGGTTTCTATCGGCGAAATAGATGGAGTGCGATTTCTCAAACAACTAAAAAGCCAACCAGAAACCCAAGGGATTCCGGTTGTGCTGCTAACTCTCAAAGCCAAATGGTCAAATTTACAACAGAGTTGGTTCCACAAATCTCAACTTGCAGCAGCGATCGTCGATCCTCTAGAACCAACTATGCTTGCCGTTGAGATTGCGAAGGTGTTGGGTTGGGATTTAGACTGACTATCCTCTCTGGGAACCTGGGGATTGTTCGATACAATTTCTCTCAGTAATTGCTATTTTTACGAAATCTTTCTAATGGAGGCGGATGAATAAAGGGATCTCGCACTTACGGACTAAACCTCCTCAAAAATTGCGCCTCGCTGCTGTAGATTCACCTGCATCTCCTCATCGATTCCTGAATTGTTCCCGAATCTGGCTGACTCGATATTCGCACCACTGAAATTAGTATTTGTTAAGTTCACTTCCAGCAGATTTGCACCGCTCAAATTGGCGCCGCTGAGGTTAGCTAAAGCTAGACTTGCTTTGTGCAAATCTGCGCCACTTAAATCAGCATTTCCTAAGAAAGCCCCACTCAAATCTGCACCGCCGAATTTGGCATTTTGCAGGTTGGCGTCGCTGAAATCGGCATCGTTTAAGGTTGCACCCCGGAAATTTGCCCGATCGAGATTTGCGCTGCTAAAATCCACTGCACTTAAAGTCGTTCCGCGCAAGCTGCTACCCGCGAAATCTAGTGCTGGATTGAGATTGGCTATTTTTGCCAACTCTGTAAAGTTGTCGGTTTCAGCGGAAATAATGCGATCGACCATTTCCTGCAATTCCGATTCAGCTTCCGGGACAATTTCCACTTCGCGCGGTTCCACCGGAGGCAAATTGTAGGAGAATAGCGCCCAACTAAGAGCAGGTTTGAGTTTATTTGCTTGCAGGTATGCAGTCAGAATTCTTTCTAAAATCGAATGTTGATTTGGCGTGATTTCGTGCGGCCACAAACCCTCAGCATCTGTGAGATAAATATCTTCTTTAGCCACTTCAAAAGCCGCCGCAATCCGAAATTCTTTGGCAGTAATTTCTCCCAGCTTAGCACTTTTTAGCAAACCTTTTAATACGGATTTGCCCTGTTCTACTGCAAAAATCCAAGCTGGCGTTGTATCATCGCTGATTGTGGAAACGTGACAAAATATGCTCTCTGTTTCCTTAGTTTTTTCCGCCGTTTCCCCGCCCTGAACTCCCCGCTGACTTTCGGTTACTAAATTTTCTGCACTGCTTTGAATGGGCAGGGTTTCTCCTATGGGCAAAAGCTTGAAAGAACCGACTAACTGACGTGATGCTACGGGTATTTCGCAGTTTTCTAGATATAGTTTGAGCGTCCCGCCTTGCAGACCAAATTTGACGCGACCACCTAGCAGGGGTTCCCAATGCTCGTTAAAATTCAGGCTCAAGTGAATGTCGAGCTGCTGGGTTTGGGGTGCAACCGATGGAACGGGAATTGCTTCTAATTGCATCCACAAGCAATCTGGGTATTTGTTGTGAGACTCTAGCGATCGCATATCGGGTAGAATTGCTGGCACTACCAGCCTGTAATTGATATTTAAATTAGTTTATGATCTCTATTTTATCACACCACCGCTTTTTTTTTGTAAAATTGTAAATTTTGTTTAACTTCCTCCGCCCTTCATTGATTTTGCTGAATTTGGCTTTTTACCCAATTCCGAAATGCTTTTACTAATTCCAAATAGTCCATTGTTTCTGCTTGTTCCAAAAATCTGACAATCTCTAATATCGGTAAGCTGGGAAATGCTAAACTGATCTCGCTCTCAACATATTCTCCATTTTCTAATCTGTTGATTCTGAGTCGCAGTCCATTATAAATCCAAACTTCCGGCACTCCCAGATCCGCATAAACCTGCAAGGTATTTTCCGAACGGCTGGTAATATCAATTTCCACCACTAAATCCGGCGGATCTTGAGTCAGGTCAATTCTTTTTTTGCCTTTAACTGCACTAATATTCTGGATGTAAAAACATTCATCAGGTTCTACACCGCTAAGTTCAGGACGTTTAAATGTGGTAGATCCAAGAGGTTCAATTCTCACCTCTAATTCTTCCGCTAAGGTTTCAACAAATCGACCCAATACTTGTTTGAAGCGTTCGTGTTCTGGAGAAGGTACCATAATTTCAAGATGGCCGCGATTATATCTCAGTCGAATTTGCCGATCGCCGATTTCGGCAAGCAAATTTTCGTAGGTTTGCCAACTGATACCCGATAGCTGGACAATTTGTTCGGGTGGGGCGAGAGTTTTAGCGGTCATAGTGCTACTTTGGTGAAGAGTTCAATCGCACTTTTGCATTATATCATCAATCCGGGCGATGGCTACGCCCCGGCCCCGGCCTACGCACTCCTCACCTTCACTCACCCATCTGCGCCGGAAATACCGCAGATAAATCGAGAGACAAATCTGGGAAACCTGGAATTACCACAACCTCATGCGGCAAAACCACTCGTTTGACTCGATAATCGAAACCACCTCTTTGTTTTTGATAAGGTTCGCTGTGCATTTCCAGTTGAATATCTACCAAATTAAATATCCAATAATCAGAAATTCCCGATTCAGCATAGAGAGATAACTTGGTTCTCCTGTCGTATTTCAAAGTAGAATCGGCAACCTCAATTACCAGCAAAATATCAGGAGGCTCCGGGTGAGAAGATAAATAATTATCAGAACGATTGCAAGCAATAACAACATCAGGCTCTGGTTCGCTATCAGCCGACAAAATAATCGGCTCTTGACCGCGCACGATCGCTCTTTTTCGCAGCAGCGGGTACAAGTCTCCTAACAGTAGCGAATTACAAACAGAGTGAAACGTACCTTTAGCACCCATAATGATAATTTCTCCGCGAATCAATTCAACTCGGTCATCGGGGGCGAAAAATCCCAGTTCTCCCAAACGGTGATATTCGGCGATCGAGAATCGTTTTACAGTTACGGCAGTCATAGCTTTTCTTACCCTCTACAATTACCAACCTTTCCAATTAATTCTACTCAAAAATCCCGCCCCGTGCCCTTAATTCAACCTTCAGGGCTTCCGAAATTCCCACACAACCAGAAAAGTTCGCATTTTTAACCACCGTATTTTTCAAATCAGCGCGGGTTAAATCAGCACCCTTTAAATTCGCACCACTCAAATTAACACCACTTAAATCAGCATTTTTGAAATCAGTATTTGTCAAATTTGCATTTACTAAAATCGCATTCGGTAAATAAGCACTGCTCAAATTAGCGTCGGTTAAATTTGCACCGCTCAAATTCGCCCTGGGCAGCTTTGTCCGCAAATCAGCACCGCTCAAATTGGCGCTGCTGAGTTCAGCATCCCGCAAATTAGCATTGCACAAATTAGCATCAATTAAAATAGCAGCGCTCAGCAAAGCACCGCTGAGATCGGCCAAAGTCAAATCTGCGCCTCGGAGGTTGGTTTCGCGCAAATCCGCACCGTTAAAATCAGCGTAGTGCAAGTCAAAACCGCTTAAATTAGCCCCAGCAAAATCCTCAATCGGATTCAAACCCACTGTTTCGGCAAGTTGTACAAAACTCTTATTTTTATCAGTTAAAAACAGTTCCCGGACGATCGCCAATTGCTGCTGTCGGTACTCGTCGGCCTTCTCGTAATCTGCTAAATACTTGTAAGCAACCTTCAAATTCTTGAGAGCATTACGCTCAATGCGATCGTCCTTGCTGGCGCGCGCGATCGACAACTGCTGGTGATAACATTCGATCGCACCAGGCAAATCTCCCTTAGCATCGTAAGCTAGCGCCAAATTGCCCAAAGTTTCCAACTCAGAACGCGCGTCGCCAGTATCCCGCGCGATCGCCAAACGCTGCTGCTGGTAATCAATAGCACCAGAAAAATCCTCAAGAGCACAGCAAGCATTGCCCAGATTGCCCAAAGCATTTGCCTCGCCCCGGCGATCGCCAATTTCCCGCGCTAACACCAAATGCTGCTGGTAGCAGTCGATCGCCTGAGCATAATTTCCCAGCGCTTCGTAAGCTACGCCCATATTACCCAGCGCCGCACCCGATCGGCGCTTATCCTCCATTGAGCGATACAGCCCCAGCGCTTCCTGCCAAGAACCCAGCGCCGCCTCAAATTGGCGCGCCTGATATTGCGAAATCCCCTGCTTGATTAGCTCGCTAGCTTGTTCGCTCATACTGTCAAAATTAGTTAATAACTAAAGTTGATATTAATCGACTCAAAGCGGTAATTGCTAATCGGTAATCAGTAATCGGGAATCGGTATAGCCCATCCCCCTCTCCCCCAGGGCGGTTTCATTTTCTTGTAGGGGCAAACCCCCCGTGGTTGCCCCTTTTGGGTTTGGGGCAGGCACTCTTAGCACTGCCCCTACAGAAAACCTCCTTTTGATCTGAGAATGAAACAGCCCTGCCCTCTCCCCCATCCGTATTTTCACGTCCGTGAAAAAAAAAAGACAAAAAAAAGAGAGAGCTACCTAAGTAACTCTCTCTGCCATCAGGGTGCATCTACATAACACAATATAACACGACCGGGATGAGGGGTGTTACCCCCAAACGTGAAGATGTTGTAAAGAAATGTAGATTAATTATAAAGTTACGATCCCGCGAGAATGGCGAGATCAGGAAAAACCGATCGCCCGCCGCTGTATCCGCTACACGATCCCCTTAACAATTGCTTAGCCTGGGCCGTTAAGCTTCGCCGCCAGCAGCTCATTGGTAAGTTTGGGATCGGCCCGGCCGCCCGTTTCCTTCATCACCTTGCCGACAAAAAAGCCCAGCAGCTTAGTTTTACCGCCTCGGTACTGTTCGAGCTCCTTGGGATTGGCCGCTAACACGGCATCGATCGCTCGATCGATCGCCCCAGTATCCGAAATTTGAATCAAACCCTTACTCTCAACGAACTTCTGAGGCGAACCACCGTTGGCCAGCAACTCCGGCAAAATATCCTTAGCAATTTTGCCACTGATCGTGCCGGCCTCAATTAACCCCAGCAGTTCGGCTAAATCCTGCGGTTGGAAAGGAATTTCTGCGATCGCCAGTTTTTCATTTTTCAGATAAGCAGTAATATCGCCCATCACCCAATTCGCCGCTTGTTTAGCCACAGCACCAGCGGCGATCGATTTTTCAAAATACTCCGCCACCGCTTTGTCGTCAGTCAGCACCCGCGCGTCGTAGGGAGAAAGACCGAGCTCAGTTTCGTAGCGATTGCGCTTCATGGCCGGCAATTCCGGCAGTTGAGCTTGCCAATCCTGCAATTGCTCGGCTGAAACTTTGATCGGAGGTAAATCCGGTTCCGGGAAATACCGGTAATCGCTCGCACCTTCCTTAATCCGCATACTGAAAGTACACTGCTTGTTTTCATCCCAAAGCCTGGTTTCTTGGATGATGGTTTCGCCATTTTCCACAGCTTGAATTTGCCGCTCGATCTCATAATCGATCGCCCGTTCGATCGCATTAAAAGAGTTCATATTTTTAATTTCCACCTTCGTGCCGAACTCTTTTTGGCCAACCGGGCGCACCGAAATATTCACGTCGCACCGGAGCGAACCTTCTTGCATATTCCCGTCGCCAACACCGATGTAGCGCACGATCCGGCGCAATTCTTGACCGTATTCGGCAGCTTCCGCGCCCGATCGCAAATCCGGTTCCGAAACAATTTCGATTAGAGGCACACCGGCGCGGTTGTAATCCACCATTGAATAAGTTGAACCGCTGAGCCGATCGCTGCCGCCGTGAACCAATTTTCCGGCATCTTCCTCCATGTGCAGGCGAGTGATCCCGATTTTTTTTCTAGTAGAATTTCCCGTCTCATCCACCAGTTCAATTTCTAGCCAACCGTTAGTAGCGATCGGCAAATCGAACTGAGAAATTTGATAATTTTTCGGCAAATCGGGATAGAAATATTGCTTGCGGTCAAACTTACTGTAAGGTGCGATGGAGCAGTTGAGAGCCAGCCCTGCTTTCACCGCATACTCCAGAACTTTTTGATTTAATACTGGCAACACTCCCGGCATTCCCATACAAATTGGGTCAATGTTAGTATTTGGGGCATTGCCAAATTCTGTAGAAGAACTGGAGAAAATTTTAGTATTCGTACTCAATTGACAATGAGTTTCGAGACCGATAATGGCTTCGTACTGAGTTTGGTTTTTTATCGAAGAGGGTGCAGCAGCAGTCATAAGCGATTTAAAAGACTGAAATAACTTTAGATTTTATTTTAGCTTTTTATTGACCAAACTGATGGGAGATTATTGGTAGGTAGGGGCGGTTTCATTGGTGTCAACAAGCGGGTCAAACCCGCATTCGGGCTGGTTTTAACCCCTGCCGGACTTTGACCAAGCGTGTTTAGTTGAGAGAAATGGGGATCTGCATACGCAACGCCCTGCTACAGATTGGCGATCGACCCCAGCCCGCAGCCACGCCGAGATCCTTTGGATCGCCCCCAAACAACAGCTCTCTCTGTGCAAAAATATACTTAGGGCCAGCTCCTGCCCGCACCCTTCCCTTACCCAGGAGAATTTTAGATCGATCCACCACAATTGCCGATCGATCTACACCCCAAATCCTTTGACTGGCAGTCTGGAATAACGCCGCTCGCCTCCAACGATCGGCTCCACGCACAGACTAAAAATTAAAAATGTATAATTTAACAGGAAATTCTATATTTTTAATTTTTAAGCTTTAATTTTGAATTCTAAAAGTAACACTTGCCTAAGTGTCAAAACTATGCCTGAAATTCCAGTTGAAAGTGCCACACTGTTTCTCAACAGCATCACTGAGCTAGAGCAGGCGGAATCAGCCCTCGAACTCGCTTGGAACGAACTCGAAAAACAAACAGCAGAAACCATTGCTCAAATTGCCAAAGCCGGCTCAGCAAATACACAGGAACTCAGCGACAGCTTGGCCGAGGCGAAGCAACTCCGGCAACAACTTCAAACTCAAATAAAAAAAGCCAACTCGCGGCGGGAATTTCATCTAGAAAACTCACCAATGGCAGTGGTAGAGTGGGACAGCGAATTTCGGGTAGTGCGGTGGTCGCCAATGGCAGAACAAATATTTGGCTGGAGTGCAGCAGAAGTAATGGGCAAATACTGGCACGAATGGTCAATAGTTTATCAAGAAGACTTCGAGCAAGTATGCGCCGTCACAAATCAACTGTTACACAGCAGAGAACCCCGCAATGTTTGCCACAACCGCAACTATACCAAAGATGGCTCGGTAATTTACTGCGAATGGTACAATTCTGCACTCATCGATGAATCGGGAAGAGTAGTTTCAATTCTATCTTTTGCCAGAGACATAACCGATTTCCACCGCACTCAAGAAGAACTGCATCGGCGCGAACAAGCTTTCAGCACCCTCGCCGAAAATGCGACCGATATTATCGCTCGGTTCGATCGCAACCTACGCATCCTTTACATCAACCCAGCAGTAGAATCAACCACTGGAAAACCCGCCGCAAAATTGATTGGCAAAAGCAACAGAGAATCAGGAATGCCACCACACTTGTGCGACCTGTGGGACGAGAGTTTTTTTAAAGTTTTTGGCACCGGCAAACAAGAAACCATAGAATTTGAGTTTCCTAGTCCCGATGGCATAAAACATTACCACTGTCGAGTCATTCCCGAGTTTGCTGAAGACAATTCCGTAGAAACAGTTTTATCCATCGCCCGCGACATCACAGAACTAAAACAAGTCGAAGATCAGTTGCGACAAAGCGAATCCCAATTTAAAGCCATCGTTGATTCTAACATGATCGGTCTAATTTTTTGGGATCTTAACGGCAGCATTACAGATGCCAACGCCGCTTTTTTAAACACTGTAAATTATACGCGGGAGGATCTGCTGGCCGGAAGAGTTAACTGGCAAGAAATGACACCACATGAATACGTGCGTTTAGATACAGAAAAAGTTGCCGAACTGAAGGCTAGAAATATGGTTATTCCCTTTGAAAAAGAATTTATACGCTCCGATGGTAGTCGCGTTCCGGTGCTGCTGGGCAGCACATTTTTAGAAGGAACGAAGCACTTAGGCGTCAGTTTTGTGCTGGACTTAAGCGAGCGCAAGCAGGCAGAATTGGAACTGCAAAAACATCAGCGACTTTTAGAGAGTATTGTTACAACTATACCTAACTTTCTCTACATTTACGATGCAGTAGAAAACAAAAATATTTATGCAAATGAATCTGTCACAGCCATGCTGGGATACACTCCCCAAGAATTGCAAGATTTGGGTAAAGACGCTGTAGCTAACTTAGTTCATCCCGATGATATGTTAAAGCTAATTACAGGTATGGAGCGACTCAAACACAGTAGGAATCCCTATGAAACGGATGACAGAGACTACAGAATCAAACACAAAAATGGGGAATGGCGCTGGGTGCACGATCGCTCTAAAATTTTCAAAAGAACCCCAGACGGACAAATTTTACAATTTATCGGTTCCGTACTCGACATCAGCGATCGCAAACAAGCCGAAAAATCATTAAAACAGCAAAAAGAACTGCTGCAAACTATATTCGACAACGTGCCAGTCATGCTCGCATTCTTGGACAAAAACAGTCAAATAAACTGGGTAAACCGCCACTGGGAACAAGTGCTCGGCTGGAGTTTGGCGGAAATCAAAGACCGCGATATCTTGGCCGAATTTTATCTGCAGCCAGAATACCGTCAATATGTTTGGGATGAAATTGAAGCAGCAAATCCGAACTGGAGCGACTTCAAGACAAAAGTTAGAGACGGGCGAATTATCGACACTTCTTGGGCCAATGTTCGTCTTTCGGACGGCAGGTGTATCAGCATTGGACAAGATATTACCGAACGCAAACGAGTAGAAGCTGAACTTAAAGAACTCAACGAAACTTTAGAAGCTCAAGTCGCGCAGCGTACCGCAGAATTAGAAACTTTTTTTGATGCTTTGCCCGATCACATTTTTGTGGTTGAGCGCGAGAATATGTGCCTGTCTTTTGTCAACCAATCTGTTGCCAAAACTGCGGGATTAAATAGCAGAAAAGAGATGCAGGGCAAAACTATTTTTGAATGTTTCGCCCCAGAAATAGCCGCAAAATTCTCTAGGGAAAATTCGCAGGTATTTGCAACAGGGGCAACTCTGCACTTGCAGGATAAATTTGTGATATCTGGCGAGACTACTTACTACGATACTTTTAAAATCCCCCTGAAAAATATCGAGGGCGATGTTTATGCTTTAATTGGCACTTCTCGCGATATCACTGAGTTGGTAGAGACAAAACAAGCTTTGTCAGAACGGACAGAGCAATTAGAATCTGCCAATCAAGAATTAGAATCTTTTTCTTACTCAGTTTCCCACGACTTGCGCGCACCTTTGCGACACATTTCAGGTTTTGTAGAAGCGTTGAAACAGCGGCTAGAATTAACGGAGGCTTTGAGCGATCCCAAAATAGTTCACTATATGGAAGTAATTGAAGACAGCAGCCAAAAAATGAGCCTGTTGATTGACGGTTTGCTCGCCCTGTCGCGGGTGACTCGCACCGAGTTGAGGCAAATTCCGATCGATCTGAGCCGTTTGGTACAAAATGCGATTAAATTGACTAAACCACCAACCGTCGCAGATCCGGCCCAAACTCCCCACAGCGTTGAATTTGTCGTCGGAGATTTGCCGACAGTAATGGGAGATCCCACCTTGCTGCAACAGGTGTTCAGCAACTTGATTAGCAACGCCGTCAAGTTCAGCCGCGGACGCACTCCGGCTACAATAGTTATTGAGGGTTTACCGGATGGGACGATTTTTGTCAAGGATAACGGGGTGGGTTTTCCGATGGAATATGCCGATCGCCTGTTTGGAGCCTTTCAAAGGCTGCACTCCCAGAGAGAATTTGAAGGTACGGGCATCGGTTTGGCGATCGTCCAGCGGATTATTCACCGCCACGGCGGCACGGTTTGGGCAGAAAGCCTACCTAGTCAAGGAGCCACGTTTTACTTTAAACTAGCGCAAACAATCTCAAACGGTAATATAGATTCGTAAGTTAAGTGTATAAGAGTTTTAAATTCAGAATTTAAAACTCTTATACACTTAAATAAGTCACAATCGGTGAGAGCATCAGAATTTTGGTGTGACAGGAGTGTTCACGGTTAGGCATGGAAGCGAAAGCTCTAGGCCCGGCTGTGCAAGATGCTCGTACTCCTAAAAAATGCTCTTTTAAAAATTGGGATGATCCCCAATCGGTTCGGTCAGCGCTCGACTGCCAGTGCTAAATAAAGGTCTTGCGAGTAGAGTATATAATTGATTTTGCTAAAAATAACTAAAAATATCGAGATAAAATTAACAACCAAATTCCGTCTAAAAAATTACTAGCAAAAACAAAAATAACCAATTGAAAACATACCCAATACCTTATGTTAGATATAAATCAGACTAACTATCTACTAAAAATGGTAGCGGAATCAACATTAAAATTGTTGATTATCGAAGACATGGCAGAAGATATGGAATTAATAGTGCTCGCCTTAGAAGCGGGGGGGGTAAATTTTAAGTGCGACACGGCAGAAACAGCAACAGAGTGCAGAAAACTGCTCCAGAATTGCAAGTACGATGCTGTACTCTCAGATTACCGCCTCCCCGGATTCAACGGTTTAGAAGTGTTGAAATTAATGCAGGAATTAGGGCAAGACATACCCTTAATTTTAGTAACGGGAAGTTTGGGAGAAGAAGCGGCCGTTGAGTGCATCAAAGCCGGAATGACCGATTATGTATTAAAAGGGCGGCTGTTTAGGTTGCCAACAGTCTTAGAACGATCGCTCCAAGAATACAAAATGCGGCGCCAGCAACAAGAAGCGATCGCCCAAATTCAGCGGCAAGCGACTCGTGAAGCGATCGTCAACCGCATCCTCCAAGCCATGCGCTTCACCCTTGTACTCGACGAAGTGCTCCAAACCACCGCAGATCAACTGCACGAAGCTCTAGACATCAGCGCCTGCGCCATCTTGCAGCCAGATGCTGAAGGCGGCATCAGAGTTCGCTACATCAGCAAAGCAGCCGACAGAGAACGGTTTGTCGGGCTAAATTGCAAAGTGGCTGAGCACTACAGATCGGGGCTCGCGGCCGGAGAAACCCTGATTATCGACGAGTTATCGACCCTGTGCCCGTCCCTGCAAGAATCAGCAGGGTTGGTAGGGTTTCGCTCCGTCGCGATCGCGCCACTGCTCTACCAGCAGTCATTTTTGGGAGGAATTAGCCTCTATCAGTGCGATCGAGCGCGCTGTTGGAGCGCAGAAGAACTGTCACTACTCAAAGCCATAGCCGATCAGTGCGCGATCGCGATCCACCAAGCCGAACTCTACCAACAAGCCCAAACCGAACTTGCAGAACGCAAGCGCGCCGAAGCAGAAGTCTGCGGCATCCAGCAGCAGCTAGCCACAATGGCAGCCAACATTCCCGGCTCAGTCTACCGCACCGTGCTGCATCCAGATGGCAAAATCTCCATGCCCTACATCAGTCCGGGCGTGCGCGAAGTTACTGGGTTCGCGGCAGAAGAAGTGATTTCCCACCCAGAACTCTTGACCGAAATTATCCATCCAGAGGACAAAAGCTCGTCTGACAGTGGCGTAGCAGCATCGAGAGCGAGTCTTTTGCCGTGCGATCGCCAGTACCGCATCGTTCTGAGATCTGGGGAGGTCAAGTGGGTGCAAGACAGCGCTAAATTTTCCAAAAACGAAAACGGCGACGTAATTATAGACGGAGTAGCCCTCGACATCAGCGATCGCAAACAAGCAGAATCAGCCCTGCGCCAAAGCGAACAGCGATTTCGCTCGCTGATTGAAAATGCCACAGACATCACGATCATTCTCGACGCCGAAGGAATCTTCCGCTACATCAGCCCTTCCGTCAAGCGAATTTTAGGATACGCACCCCACCAGGCGATCGGGCGCAGCGCCTTAGAAATAGTTCACCCCGACGACTGCGCCACGATCGCCGAAACCCTCCACAAAGCCATTGAAAACCCCAAAAGAAGCCAGTGCCCAGTTGAGTACCGAGTCCGCCACCGCAACGGTTCCTGGTGTTATGTAGAAGCTGTAGCCACCAACTTGCTGTACGATCCCGCAGTCGAGGGAATCGTGATTAACTGTCACGACATCACTCAGCGCAAACTCGCCGAAGAACAACTGCTGCACGATGCTTTTCACGACGCCCTCACCGGATTGCCCAACCGATCGCTATTTACCGATCGGCTCGAACACGCTCTGAGGCTGGCAAAACGGCGCAAAGACTACTTGTTTGCCGTGCTGTTTCTCGATTTAGATAGATTTAAAGTAGTCAACGATTCCCTCGGCCACGCCATCGGGGATCAACTGCTAGTATCGATCGCGCGGCGTCTGGAAGCTTGTCTGAGGCCCGGAGATACAGTGGCCCGCCTCGGGGGAGACGAGTTCGTGCTGTTGCTCGAAGACATCGAGGGCATCAATGAAGCTACCACCATTGTCAACCGCCTGCAAAAGAAAATCACCTCCCCTCTCCTTCTAGACGGACACGAAGTATTTATCACCGCCAGCATCGGCATAGCTTTGAGTTCTGGCGAATACGTGGAACCGACAACCCTGCTGCGCGACGCCGACACAGCAATGTACCGCGCCAAAGAACTCGGCAGAGCCCGACACGAAGTTTTCAACAGTTCCATGCACGCCCACGCTTTGCGGCTGTTGCAGCTAGAAAACGACCTGCGGCGGGCGATCGAATCAATTAGAGACCAGGCGAAAGAAGAAGACTTTCCCCCATCCCCCGAATCAGCCTTACCCCCCTTATCCGCAGCGCCCCAGTTTATTATTCACTACCAGCCGATCGTGTCGATCGCCAATAACACAATTACCTGTTTTGAGGCCCTAGTGCGCTGGCAGCATCCAGAACGCGGCTTAGTTTCCCCCGGCGAATTCATCACCATCGCCGAAGAAACCGGCTTGATCGTACCCCTGGGCCGCTGGGTACTCCGCACAGCTTGCCACCAAATCCGCCAGTGGCAGCAGCTATTTCCCAGCAACCCCCCCTTAAGCGTTAGCGTCAACATTTCTGTCAAACAGTTTTCTCAGCCAGATTTAATCGAATACATCGACCAAGTTCTCGCAGAAACTCACCTCGACGGCAGCAGTTTAAAACTAGAAATTACCGAAAGCGTACTCATAGAAAATTCCGAATCAGTAACAGCCATGCTGGTGCAGCTCAGAACCAGAAACATACACTTGTGCATTGACGACTTCGGCACCGGCTATTCCTCGCTCTCCTACCTGCACCGCTTCCCCACCAATACCTTAAAAATAGACCGCTCTTTTGTTAGCAGGATGGGAGGTGAGTTCGATTTCAGTAAAGGAGGGATTGATCCGACAGAAATTGTGCGGTCGATCGTTACTTTGTCCCACAATTTAGGTATGGATGTAGTAGCCGAAGGAGTCGAAGAAGCCTCGCAACTATCTATACTCAAAGGGTTAAAATGTGAGTACGCCCAGGGATTCTTTTTCTCAAAGCCAGTAGACTCTCAAACAGCAGCAGCCCTAATCCGACAGCAAGCAGAAAATCAGAATTTGCTGACATTTAGTTTGTTAGAGAAAGGCCAGTGAACTACCCACACTAAATCGAAACGATTATAGTGTGGGCTTCTAACATCACAGAGGAATGCCTCAGAACAGACTTGCGTCCAATCTTTGGTCTTACTTCCCCTCCGTTAGCAAAAACGGCTGTTCCATCCGTCTGTAGTATCCTGATGCCTTCGGATCTAATGTTTGTTGCGGCGTTACCATCACGGTCATGACGAGTACCGCAATTAGGACAAGTCCACTCCCTAATATCAAGCGGTAACTTATCAATCTGGTAATAGCAATTAGAGCAGAGCTTGGAGCTGGGGAACCAGCGGTCAATTTCAACCAACTTGCCACCTTTTTTCTCTAGCTTGTAAGCTAGGAAATTGATAAAGGTTCCCCATCCCACATCAGATATGGCTTTAGCTAAATTGTGATTGCGTACCATGCCTTTGACATTAAGATTCTCTACTACGACAACTTGGTTTTCATTGACGAGCTTTCTCGAAAGCTTATGTAGAAAATCCTGACGGGATTTACTTACCCGTTCGTACACTTTAGCTACCGTCTTTTTAGCTTGGTTCCTTGAATTACTTCCTTTCTGTTTTTTAGCTAGCTTTTGTTGCTTGCGTTTGAGGTTTTTCTCGTGTTTGGCTAGATGCTTAGGGTTATCATACTTGGAGACTTTGCAGCCATTACTCGTAATAGCAAAATGAGTCAATCCCAAGTCAATCCCAATTACTTTTCCGACCGTTGAAACAGTCGGATTGTCGCCTTCACTCTCCGTCAATATTGAGGCAAAGTATTTCCCAGAAGGATTTAAACTAACCGTTACGGTTTTGATTGTTCCTTCTATGTTCCTGTGCAACTTGGCTTTAACTTTGCCGACCTTGCCCGGAAACTGAATAAACCCATCAAGTACCTTGACATTTTGAGGATACTGAATCGATTGCTTACCATGCTTTGACTTGTAGCGCGGGAACCTACCACGACCTGCAAAAAAGTTTTTATAGGCGGTTGTGAGGTTGAGCGTTGTTGCTTGCAAAACTTGGCTGTAACATTCAGACAACCAAAGTGTTTCTTCGGTTTTCTTGAGTTTTGGTAAAAAGGCATTGAGTGCTGACTGACCAAGGCTTTTACCCGTTTCTTTATAAGTCTCAATTGACTTATTTAGACCATAGTTCCACCACCATCTGGCACAGCCAAAGTGCCCAGACAGTAGGGCTTGTTGCTCTAATGTTGGATCAAGTCGAACCTTGATAGCAGTATGCAGCATCTCATTGCCTCCTTACTGTATTATAAACATTTCAGTAAAATATCTACAAAAATAAAGATTTGGAGATTTCCGTACCTACAATCTCCCTGCCTTTCATCCCACCGAAGACACTGGGTACAGTTATAGCGGGGGACAACAGGAGCGAGGAGTTAAAAAAACACGGCATTTTGTGAGTCCCGTTTCAGCATAAAATCTTAAAATATTTTAAAGCTGTCCCTAACAGGCGTCAGTTAATAACTACGGCATCCAAATCATTATGACTATTGGCTACCTCGCCCTCGTTCTCCACGCCCACTTGCCCTTTGTTCGCCACCCCGAAAGCGACTACGTTTTAGAAGAAGAATGGCTGTTTGAGGCGATCGCGGAAACCTATATTCCCCTGCTGCAAGTCTTTGAAGGGCTCAAGCGCGACGGCATCGACTTTAAAATTACCATGAGCATGACGCCGCCCTTGGTGGCAATGCTGCGCGACCCCTTGCTGCAAGACCGCTTCGACGACCACTTGGCTAAACTCGAAGAATTAGCGGATCTCGAAATCGAACACAATAGCGGCAACGGCCACCTCCGCTATTTGGCAGAACATTACGCCGCCCATTTCTCTCAAGTCCGCAACTTTTGGGAAAAGTACGATCGAGATTTAGTCAAAGCCTTCAAAGAACACCAAGATACCAACAACCTCGAAATCATCACCTGCGGTGCCACCCACGGCTACCTACCGCTGATGAAAATGTACCCCGAAGCAGTTTGGGCACAAATTCAAGTAGCCTGCGACAACTACGAAGCAAACTTCGGCCGCCGACCAAAAGGCATTTGGCTGCCCGAATGCGCCTACTATGAAGGCTTAGAGCGGATGTTAGCCGACGCAGGCCTCCGCTACTTTCTCACAGACGGTCACGGCATCCTCTACGCCCGCCCGCGTCCCCGCTACGGCAGCTACGCCCCAATTTTCACCGAATGCGGAGTAGCAGCCTTCGGCCGGGATCACGAATCCTCGCAGCAGGTTTGGTCTTCGGAAGTCGGCTATCCAGGCGCCGCCGAATACCGCGAATTCTACAAAGATTTGGGCTGGGAAGCTGACTACGATTACATTAAGCCCTACATCATGCCCAACGGCCAGCGGAAAAATACCGGGATTAAATATCACAAAATCACCGGTCGCGGATTGGGTTTAGGCGATAAACAGTTGTACGATCCTTACTGGGCACGGGAAAAAGCAGCCGAACACGCCAGCAACTTTGCTTTCAACCGGGAACGCCAAGTCGAACACCTCAACGGCATTATGCAGCGTCCGCCGATTATTGTTTCGCCTTACGACGCCGAACTTTTCGGTCACTGGTGGTACGAAGGGCCTTGGTTCTTAGATTACCTGTTCCGCAAGAGTTGGTACGACCAAAATACGTACGAGATGACGCACTTAGCCGATTATTTGCGGGGAAATCCGACTCAGCAAGTGTGCCGCCCGTCTCAGTCTAGTTGGGGTTTCCGGGGTTTCCACGAATATTGGCTCAACGATACCAATGCTTGGATTTACCCGCACTTGCACAAAGCAGCGGAACGGATGATTGAGTTGGGAAGCATGGAACCTGCGGATGAATTGCAGTGGCGGTCTTTGAACCAGGCGGCGCGGGAAGTGCTGCTAGCTCAATCTTCTGACTGGGCGTTTATCATGCGTACAGGGACGATGGTACCCTATGCAGTGCGCCGGACTCGATCGCACTTAATGCGCTTTCACAAGCTTTACGATGAAGTGAAAGAAGGGAAAGTTGATTCGGGTTGGTTGGAGAAGGTTGAGGAGATTGATAATATTTTCCCTGAAATTAACTATCGCGTTTATCGATCGCTTTAAGGCTCGTTTCCCCTCCCATCCTGTCCCCCCAGCCCTGCTTAAGGGAGGGACAGGATGTTAATTAAAATTATAGGTAATGGGGCGATCGCCAGGAGTGGAATGAGAGGGGCGATATTTGGTTTAGAGTGTGAGTGCGAGCGCCTTTTTGGTCGGGAAAGGTCGATCGCACTTTATGTCTTTTTCTCAACGCGCAGGCGCTCGCACAACACAATGTAGTCAAACAGCATTTTGAAGCAGAAGAACGCTGGACAATCGAGAATTATTGGTGAAGAATTTCAACTATCTTGGTGATCGCCTCGTTCAACTTCTCAGGTTTAAGCTTACCAGCTTTATAAAGTATAATTTCTCGATCGGCGGTAAACAAGCGATTAGGTCTAATGTTACTCGTTTGGTTAAGTCCGCCCTCGCTAAAATCACTACTTTCAAGGGTAATAGCATAGCGATCGGCGAGCGTCTGGCTAGTAATTTGACAAAGAATTAGATCGTCTCCTGCCAAAGTTGCTATTACTAGAGCGTCGGCGCTTGGCTTGTGTTAAATCTGAAAATGGGAAAGGAACAACTATCACATCACCTTTTACAAATTCTGCCATGCTTCATCCTCCTCTGACTTTAACCAGTCTTTTTGCAAAGAAGATTCACTGAGCAGGATTGCTTCTAACTTATCTTTATCATACTTTGCTTTGAGGAATTGCAGAAAATCCCAAACTTCTTCTAATATAAATTCTGGAATATTCTCCACTTCTTTAAGGAGCAATTCTTTAGCGTTCATGTCATTTACCTATAAAGACATAGTAACTGTTAATCTATGATATAGCAATCCTCACATCAGTTTCAATAACTGGTTAACTTCCAAGCTCTGCCTGGGAACCGATGTAAGCGAGGCTCTGCCTCGGCCCAGACTATGGAGGCAGAGCCTCCGGATATGCGTTACCAGGCTCTTCCTGGTAACGAGTATAATCATTTAGGATTGCTATAGCATCCTTGAGATTAGGAGCGCTCAGTTGCGATCGCTCCCAATCTTCATGACCGACGGACAACCGCAAGCAGCCCGCCAAATTCCGACCGAGACTTTATCTCTTTTTCTCAACGCGCAGGCGATCGCCTTTTTCTATCTGCCACAGTCAAGAGCGATTCCCTACGGGATAGCTTCGCACGCGCGTACTTTTGTAATAAAATACGATACAGTCGAAGTATTGTCCAACCCTTGCCCCATCCGAGGTAACAATGCAAATCACCTTGAGCCAAGAGCAAACCCAAGTCCTTGAAGCTTTAGTAAAGCACGGTCAATATCCCTCCCTTGAAGAAGCAATTAATACGGCCTTGCTGTTATTAATCGATGATGTTACTTTATCCGATGACGGCAACAGCCCAAACTATTTAGCGTGGGTACAAGAAACTGCGAAAAAAATCGATCTAGCACGAGAACAAGCACAACGAGGTGAGTTGCTCAATCTAGACGATGTATTAGCTCAACTTAGAGATAAACTGAAAAAAGCCAGAGAATTAAGAGCATGAATCGCTTGCTTATTACGATCGAAGCGAGTCGAGATTTATCCGAAATTTCCGATTACTTTTTGGCGCAAAGTGTAGATGCGGGCGATCGCTTTGTGGAAGGATTTGGTAAAAAATGTCAGCAGATTGCACAGTTTCCATATTTGGGGCGATCGTATTCACAATTTTCTCCCAGTTGACGTGGTGTGCCATTGATGGGATACATCATTTTTTATCAAATAGTTGGTGATGGTATTGAGATTTTGCTCGTTATTAGTGGTTATCGTAACTTGCAGGATGTTTTCAATACTGATTGAGTAAAAGCAATGCGATCGCTCTTGTGTCTGGGAAGGTCGATCGCTCTTTTTGGCATAGAAAGGTCGATCGCTCTTTTGGGAATGGAAAGGGATATGGAAAAAAACTTAAACTACCTGATTGCTAATCAATATTTGTTCTAGCAGTCGATATCCACAATTCGCGGGATGGTGGCAATCGCACAGGTGGAATTGAACCGGGATCAGCAAGAGAGGGAATGTTAGCGCGATCGCCAACAACTAGAATTATACAAGGAAAAGGAACAAGAGCAGAAAGAGCGCGATCGAGAACAAATGAAAATCGGCAGGAAGAAGGAAGACAAAGAGAAAAAGCGATCTCGCCAACTTGAGAATATCATATTTTTGTCGGAACGCCGATACTGGGTATCCTGCCGCTGGCGAGAAAAATATCCCCCAGAATCCTGTGGCTGGTAAGAAAATTATTGGTCAGGTAAAGCCGTGCGTGAGAGTCAATAGTAAAGGGCTGCGGTGCAATGATTTTTCCCCGTCAGCCACCCTACGACTGATACAAAACATTGTATTCGTAGGGAAACGGCATTGTCCTGTCCTTTAGCAAAACCGAACGGGAATACATCATCAAACAAAAAACCGGGTTTCTGATAAAACCCGGTCACCATAAGCACAAGCAATATTAACACTGCTCAAACCTCAATTCTTTAATAACTTCATCCCCATTTTTACCTTGTCCAAAATCGTTTTTTGTGAAACACAAGTAATCAGACAAAGCTTGCCACAATTCAAAGTATCGCGGCGGACTTCCTGAGCTTTTTCGCCGTACCAAATCTCGCGGGCGCTGGCATTTTTTACATTACCAATTACCGGGAACTCATCGCACAATTTCACATCGCCGCGCGTATCAATCCAGTAATTGCGGAGTCCAACGCGACAAGGACGAGTTGAATCAGGAGCTTTTTCTTCGGCAAAGTGAGGAATCATCAATCGCAACACTTCATCGCTGTTCATAATCGGAGCACCGTTCTTCTTCATTTCAATTAGCCGCTCGATTACTTGGGAAAATTCCTCCATGTCTTCTTTTTCAATCCACAATTCCTCGTATGTTTCTGGCGTCCAGCGGTTGACTGGTTGGAAGTTGACCGTCGTCGCCCCAATTCCCTGAGCCCAGGTGACTATTTCCGGGAGGTGGCGGAAATTCAGTCGGTTAATTGTCGGTTTGACGTTGATCGGAAACAAGACGTTCTGTTTTTCTTGTTCTTCGCGCAGATAACCGATTCCTTTAGAAAGTCTGTCGAATAATCCCGGTTGACCCCGCAAATAATCGTGCAGTTCTGCATTCGGCCCGTCAACGGACATATTCACATTAAAAGGACGCGCCGCTACAGTTTTGGCTGCGTTTTCCCTGGTCATGCAATAGCCGTTGGTGGTGACGCCGGCGTGAATGCCATTTTTATTCGCAAAGGCCAGCAAGTCGAGAAAACCTTTTTTAATATAAGGTTCGCCACCGCTAAAGTTGATTGAAAATTCGCCCACAAATTCTTTGACGCTCAAGAGGGCATTTTGCCATTCTTCGATCGTCATTTCGTCTTTATATTCTTTGAGTCGCCAATACTCGCACTGGCGGCATTTAACATTGCAGTGCTCGTTGACAATCCCGTAAAAAGTGACTGGGCTTGTCACGTCGTATCCTGTATTGATCCGCAGCGATTCGGCTACTGCACTCTTGGTGTGCTTGACGCCCAGTCTCGATAATGTTAAAGCATCCATGTCTTTTTTTCCTTACGTGTTGTTACTTAAGTCAATTTCTCGACCCCTATTTTGTACGTATGATTACGTATTTATGATTACGTATTCCTTTTGAGTACGTATGCCCCATCCTAAGGGTTCCGTTTGGGTTTGGCTAGATGTTTGTCAAATATTTATAATATTAAGACTTGTAACATATTAGTATTTGCAATCAATTAAGCGGAACTTTGTGTCAAAACATGAACCTTGCTTAATAATTGCCAAAATATATTGCCTTAAGATTGACTTAAATTAATAATTGTAATTTTTATTTAAATTTTGTTAAATAACTTAATACTATTTATCACTAAAAATACTTAAGTAAGCGGTATCAATAATTTATTGTTATAGTGAAATGAGCAGCCCGCACAGCAGTTAACTTTACACAAGCTTTACAATAGGGGAATTTAAGTATTTACACGGCAAAAAATGGCGACAAACATGGGACGATATTTGCACGTACTGAAATTGTTCTGGGGCGCGGCGATCGCAGCGGAACTAGAATACCGAATCAACTTTGTCCTCGCGGCCATCAGCAGCCTCGGAAATCTTGCGGGCAGCTTGTTTGGGCTGTTTTTGTTCTACCGTACCGGTTACACGTTTTCGGGCTATTCATGGGAAGAAGCCTTAGTTGTACTGGGTATTTTCACGATTTTGCAGGGGTTTTCGTCAACGTTTCTAGCACCTAATCTCAGCCGTATTGTCGATCGAGTGCAGCAAGGTACTCTAGATTTCGTACTCCTCAAACCCATCAGTTCCCAATTCTGGCTATCTGCAAACACAGTTTCGCCTTGGGGAATGCCAGATTTAATCTTGGGCACCGTATTGCTGCTGTATGCTGCCAACAAATTGGGAGTAGCAATCGGCAACTATTTTTTAACAGCAATACCGCTGTTATTCGGAACTCTTACTCTTTACAGTATATGGTTTATGTTAGGGGCAACCAGCATTTGGTTTGTCAAAATTTACAACGTTACCGAAGTCCTCAAAGGATTGTTAGAAGCGGGTAGATTTCCAATGGCAGCTTATCCTGCAGCTTATCGATTTTTCTTCACTTTCGTGGTTCCCGTTGCCTTCTTGACGACTGTACCTGCAGAAGCCATGCTGGGGAGAGGTGAAATCGTTTGGATCGCAGGGGCGGGAATATTGGCGATCGGGCTGTTATTTTTCTCCCGCTACTTCTGGCAATTTGCCCTCCGCTTTTACACCAGCGCTTCCAGCTAGTTAAGTAGGTAGGTAAGCTGCTGCACATCTAGATTGTCTATTATGTTTGAGAGGGAGAGGATTTGACACCGGGGAATAGGGAATTGAAATATACATTTTCAATGCAAAACAGCTTATCTAAAAAATATTTTTGTCTATTTACTTAGATAGTTAAATAAATGTAAGATTTTAACCTATCCTGGAAATGTAAACTGGAAATAAACCATGCACAAGAAGGCAAACCAATGAAAAGAAAAAAACTGGGTAACAGTAATTTTACTATCAGCGCGATCGGTCTTGGATGTATGCCAATGTCCTTAAGCGGCCGGCCCCCCGAAGATCAATCAATGGCGGTAATTCACCGCGCCCTCGATTTGGGTGTCACCCTAATTGACACAGCAGATTCCTACTGCCAAGATCAATCTGATAAACACCACAACGAGCAGTTGATTGCCAAAGCTTTGGAACAGTACACCGGAGATACTCGCGCCGTTACTATCGCCACTAAAGGCGGCTTAATGCGGCCTCAAGGTGCGTGGACGCGCAATGGCAACCCCCACCATTTACGCAAGACAATTCGGGAAAGTTTTGAAGCATTGGGCGGCAAGGAACCGATCGACCTTTGGCAGTACCACTCGCCCGATCCTGCTTATACCATCGAAGCAGCCCTAGCACCTGCAAAAGAAGCAGTAGAAGCAGGAATGATTCGATTTATTGGAGTGTCCAACTTTTCTGTAGAGCAGATCAAACGTGCCCGCGATACAGTAGAAGTTGTCTCCGTGCAGAATCAGTACAATCCGTGGCACAGACAGCCGGAATCAGACGGGGTTCTGGAATATTGCGAAACCGAAAAACTGACATTTTTTCCCTGGAGTCCTTTGGGAGGAAGCCGCCGCGTCACCAGCTTGCAAGATATGCCCGCGATCGCCAAATTAGCCGAAGAAAAAAACGTTTCTGTTTACTGTATAGTATTAGCTTGGTTGATGGCTCAATCGCCCTGCATCGTTCCGATTCCCGGTGCGACCAAAGTATCGAGTATTGAGGACTCTGTGCAGGCGCTCGAAGTTAAATTGACTGACGAGGAATTGCAACAAATTGCCGTAAGTTAAGTATATAGCAATCCTCGCATCATTTGTGTAATTCTTGTAGGGGCAAAACCCACGCCCGGTTGCCCCCATGATGCTGGGGTAGGCACGGGGAGTAGGGGTAGCACTACCCCTACATCTCATTTAGGATTGCTATATAAGGGCAAAAAAAGCAATAGAACAGGCAAGATGCCTGTTCCACAAAGAGAACTTTATTGTGGGGAGTAGGGGTTGGGCATCTTGCCCGCCCCTGAAAGGGGGATTTAATGAGTAAAATTGACATTTTTTGAGGAATTGAATTTAATGGAAGCTAATCAAGTGAATGCCGATCGAGACGTAGCAATTGAACATCAAAACGTACCTGTCGCCCATGAAGGACTGCACAACTTTTTATACAGTTCCGATGCAGAACACAGCGCAGCAGCGACTATTTCTGAATTAGAAAATGACGGCACGCAAGTAATGTCGATCGATACCTGGCGCGATTTGGCAACTAACGCGAAAGTCGCCGGCGTGTACGCTGTAATGGACACTTCCCGCAACACTCAGTTTATCGGTTATTCGCGAAATATCCTGCTTTCAATCAACGGTCACATCGCCCAAAATGGCGTCGAAAATTGCGCTTTCCTGCGCGTGCAAACTTTCAAATTTCCGAAGCGGGAAGAAATGGAAAGTTTGCGGGATGCTTGGATAGCAGAAATTGGCAGCATTCCGCCTGGGAACGGTGCTGAAAGTGAAATGTGGGCGGCTACGGTAGGTCAAGCAGCGCGATCGGCAATGTCTGCAGAAGAACAAAAAGCTTATGAGGAAAAGAAGCTGAAATTGCGTAAAGCAATGGCAGATTCTAGTCTTACCAAAGAGTTAGAAACAGCAGCCAAAAATGACGGCGAACGCGCTAAGGATTTGGAAGCGGCTGTTAACAATGATGATTGGAGTGCGGTGATTCAATCGCAAACCCAGGAAACAAAGTCCCGCAAATAAAATTAGCTGCTACATAAACTTTCCTCCGCCGTAAAGTGGACTGGAAGAGCATCAAATCCCAAGGGCGGGTTTATCTATTTCCTGAGTTACCTATAAATATTTAGGGTAAAACCCGCCCCTACTAACTAATGACTAATGACTAATGACTAAATTACTAATGACTAATTTTTCGTTCTTTAACTAAAGTCAAACTTACCCATTCACCCCGATCGTTGTAACTGCGAATCATCCGAAATCGCAAGTCAGGTTCAACTAACCAACCAGCCTCGAAAAATATAGGTTTTCTGGATTCAATCTTGACAGGTAAAGTGCAAGAACCGCCGTCAGGAAGGAGCAAAACTTGCACGGGTGAAGCACCTTCGTTAAAGTGCAGAACTGAACCGTCAATCCTGCCGCTAGAACTGATAACGGTAGGATTACTGCCAAAAGTAATTTTATACACTAGGCGATCGGCTCCATCCAAATGCAGTTGTAAATTGGTAGAATAGGTATCAGGAGAACGCGAATCTGGATACATTGTCACGGCCTCGCCCTCCCACTCTCCCAGCAAATCGTCAACAGTTAAAGGCGGACGTTCGGGGACATTTTTATCAAGCTGCTTTTCCCGAATTAAGATAAGTTTTGATAAATTGCCGTCGGTATTGTATGTCAGAGGGAAGCGCAACCGACGATAATTGTAGATAAAACCAAACTCGGCACCGCACTCAGAATAAGGCGCTAGTTGAATAGTTCCCTGACAAAAAGCTCCATTCTCAAAAAACAGGATATCTCGTCCCAAAGCTTGATATTCTCGAACAAGTTCGCTGACTTCCGGTTCGCCGACACCGCTAGGATTTGGGGAAAACCGACGTAGTTTCAATCGCACAGTTTTGTTGTCATTGAAACCTTCGAGAGAAATAATGCTAGGAGTATCTTGAAGTACCTCTCCTCGCGTTGATAGCTGAGTGAAGGAACCGTGCCATTCTCCCAAGTTTTGCAGAAAGTTTTCCCATTGTGATACCATATTTTTACCTGTGGATATATGTCGAAAAATAGAATTATAACTCTGCTTACGGATTTTGGATTAAGCGATGTTTATGTGGGAGTGATGAAAGGTGCGATCGCCCAAATTAACCCGCAGTTAAAAGTCATTGACATTACGCACCAAATACCCTCTCAAAATATTGCGGCGGCGAGGTTTTGTTTGATGACTGCTTTTGCTTATTTTCCGCCGGAAACCGTACACGTTGCTGTCGTCGATCCGGGTGTGGGAAGCAAGAGACGCCCGGTTGCGATTAAATGTGCTAATTGCTTTCTTGTCGGGCCGGATAACGGGTTGTTTAGCGGGGTGTTGAGTCGGGAAAGTGCGATCGCATCTGTCGAGCTCACCAACCCCAAATACTGGCGCACACCTCAACCCAGCAGCAGTTTCCACGGTCGCGATATTTTCGCTGCAGCGGGCGCTCACTTGGCCAACGGGGTGGCATTGGAAGAGTTGGGGGAGGATCTCGACCCTGCAAGTTTAGTAGAGTTAGAGATACCAAATTGTGCCGTTACAGCCACAGGTGCAGCAGGCTGCATTCAATATGTCGATCGCTTTGGCAACCTAATTACTAATATCCCCAATAATTGCATTATAGGTAACAATTGGTCATTGACAATTAGCAATAGTTCTGATGCAATTCGCATCCCCAGCGGTAAAACCTACAGCGACAGCCAACCGGGCGATTTAATTGCCATAACTGGTTCTGACGGTTGGGTAGAAATT
This sequence comes from Microcoleus sp. S13_C3, assembly GCF_036700905.1. Classification (NCBI taxonomy): domain Bacteria; kingdom Bacillati; phylum Cyanobacteriota; class Cyanophyceae; order Oscillatoriales; family Microcoleaceae; genus Microcoleus; species Microcoleus sp. S13_C3. The sequence goes on from NZ_JAUBPT010000028.1 coordinate 58,186, forward strand.
GCCGTTAATGGCGGCAGCGCTCAATCAGTATTAAAATTGGAATGCGGAGCGATCGTGCAATTGCTTTTTGACACAAACAATTAAAACCATCTTTTTCAGTTTCTCTCTGCTGGAAATTGGTTCGTGTAGAAGCGATTTCAATATACTGTTTAATATCTGAATAAGAATTTGACTATTTAGCCAAATTAACAACAATAATTATTAACTTCAAAAAGGAGCCTATTTTGAGGTAAAATCACTCCTGATGCTTCCTCAGTTAACAATTGGTTGTATATTGTATCCGCTTGCCAAAAAGATTCTTGAGGCAAAAATCTAAATATTGATGCAGCAACATATTGTTTTTCCTTTTCAAAACTTATCCACTTTCTTGATAATACTTCTGCTGCATAACCCGTAGTATTAGATCCAGAAAAAATATCTACTACCAAGTCTCCCGGTTCAGTAAGAAAATTGATAAAAAATGACGGTAATTTTTGGGGAAAACGTGCCGGATGCGCGTTAACATTAAACTCTTTGCACCAACGCAAGTATTGAGAATTACTTTCCGAATTAGAAATCTCTAGCAAATTAGATGGAATAGCACCTCCATTATCTTTGGCAAATCGATCGCTAATATTGTGACCGGAAGGACGTTCTTTGGGCGTGTAAAATTCATCAGCATTTTTCAAAAGTTTTTTCATTCTCTCAGAATACTCTACTTTGACTTTACTAATATTCGCTTGAGGCTGATTCGTTTTGGAAAGCCACCAAACAGTATTCACAGAATCTTTAGCCCGGATTTTCTTTTTATTCACCCACTCTATAGGAGAGGGAAGTTTTGAAGGATTAAACCAGAAAAACTCTTGAGCAAGTTTAAATTCATATTCGTCACATAATCTAATAAGCACGCGGTAATTGTACAGTGAGCGTACAGGTATCCCTTTTTGATAAGCACCTCCAAGGTCTATAACAAAACTTCCAGTATCCTTAAGAACTCTTTTAATTTCCGGAGCAAAGCCCAGCAGCCAATCAACATATAAATCTTGATCTTCATTTCCATAACTCTTTTGGCGTTGCAATGCAAAAGGAGGGGATGTAATCACCAAATCTACAGAATTGCTAGCAAGACTATTCAGGAGATGAAGAGAATCTCCCAAATAAGATTGACCGTATTGGGTGGTGTAAATTGGGGCGGGCAAAATGTTACTCATGCTTAATTTAGATTAGTTTAAGGTACAACAGACACAGCCTACTGTCATTATATCAAAATTCGTACTCTCAGTTATACTAAATCCGTACTTTCAGTACGTTGTCTTGTGTGTAAATTCTTCGTACCATTCAAAAAGCGAACTTTCAGTTCGTTTTTATGAATTGTGAGGGGTATGAATTACAAAGAAGCCAGACAACAATTTGCGGCCAAGGTAAGTAGGTCGGTATAAAAAAACAAAGGTAAGTAAAGAAATGTTAACAACTAGAATTGGAACTGAATTTAAAGCGATTA
>NZ_JAUBPT010000337.1:0-1845 GCF_036700905.1 Microcoleus sp. S13_C3
AGAAGGTTTTTTTAGTTATTTAGTAGTGCACAAATTTAGGTATTTGTCAAATTAATTTAGATGCGTTTACCCTGGGTAGGCAGAGTTGACAACCATCTTCACGCCGCGGTCTTGAATAGCGCTTTGCAAGGCTTTTTGAGCGGCGGGTTGCAAATAGGCATAGGCAGCATCGCCTAAATCCACATTCAGATCGTCAAAGCTGACCAGCGCATCTGGAACAATTAAATTCATCTGATGAATCAATTGCTGGGACAGTCCATTGACAATTGCAGTCGAACAACCTGGAGCATCTTTAAGAAGACCATTAAAACTTCCCCTGATTACACCAGAACGTGGTTGTCCGAGATTAATCTCATCGCAGCGTTCAACAGGATATTCAGATGTTTGATTTGACGTGCTAATTACTGTATCGGACATGATTTAGTCTCCTAATTAATTGATGAAAAATCGCTTGTTGTGAAACGAGCTATTGGCCACGCTAATTCATAAGCGCTTATCACGTAAGGCTTTTTCACTCGTCTAAATTGACGGGAAAAGTTAGAGAGATTTGCTACACCCATTCACTCTGTTCACAAGCCCAATATCCGTCGAGTTTCAGCACCTACAACACCATCCGCCATTAGCCCTTTCTGCTGCTGAAACTGCCGCACTGCCTTGTCAGTATCATTGCCAAAGAATCCATCAGGTTCGATATTGATTCCTGCTGCTTTCAAAGCTTTTTGTACTCGACGAACATCCTCACCTTGCATCATGGGTTCGGTGAGTTTCAATGTGCGAGGTACTTCTGAGATTGTTTCCCCTGTTACTTCTTCGCCTGTTCCTTCATAGGTTAAGAATAACTGCCAGGGTTTTCCCAAAAACAGCGATCGTTCAGCCAAGCGTCGGCGTGTCAGCCCTAGCCAGGGTGTACGATCGACTTTATTCCACACAGGAAACTGATTAGCTGCTCCTTGATAATTTCCCTGGTTCAAAAGCCTTAGAAGATTTGAGCCTCCAAAACCTTGTGCTCCTGGACCCACGTTGAAGCAGAAACAAACCAGTGCAGAAAACTGATTATCATTGATCTGAACTTCAACGGCATCCTCAACAAAGGATTCAAATTTTTCTAAATCTAGGCGCAGCAATTCTTCTGCTTGCGTTTGGCTAATCGTCAGTCCTGGAAAAACATCGTTGCCAGTGTGTCCGTAACCAATTGTCCAAACTCCACCGCCGTCATCATAAGCAGTTAGCTTACATCCTTCAAACGTAGTGAGAAGCTTAAAGCCTTCTCCATTGATTTGCTTTGAACCTCTGCGTTCTGCCACATCAGGCGGTTGTTTTTCTGGAGGATTAATGTTGTATGTTTTAGCCACGCTGAACTTTAAAGCATCAATTAATGCTTTTACTTGCCCATTAGTCTCCGTGACTTTAACGGCTAGGTCGTCTTTTATTTCGTACACGCGACCATCGCCCAAGATTTCAAGCGATCTTCTTGGCATTTTAGTTTGTAGTTTTGAAAAGGTAGATTCGATCGAAAGACGCATCCTGAAGATCCCGATCGCCAAACTTTTGCCTGCCTCTGACAACCTGTGAAAAGAGTTTATCACTTTATACTTGTTATCAAAAATTTTTCTTCGATCGGTGATTTCACTGGTTACGTCTGTCCCAAAGTAATTTCCGGGATTTTCTCCAGCCGTTACAAAACTTTATTTTTGCCGATCGAGACCGGTGTGCTGCTTGTTCTATTTAACGATCGCGATCGCCCAATTCCACCACTATCAAATTACACTTAGGAATGAGAATTAAATAACTTCCACTCTTGAAAGTGGGATGGGCGTCCCGCCCGTCCTTTTTGGACGGGCGGGA
>NZ_JAUBPT010000029.1:0-12137 GCF_036700905.1 Microcoleus sp. S13_C3
GGATTTAACAAGCTCCTAAATTCACTTATCATGCTTTCCTACTTTTGTCAAGTTCTAATACTGTACCTACGCCCTAGGCTTACCGACAAAGAAAGCTAAGGGAGAATTATCACCACAAGATAACCGAACTTTAGAACCAATGGGAAAAACATTTCCTGTGGTTGTGAGGGCATATAACTTTTCGCCCGAAGGTGTTTTTAAACAATAACGATTTTCTCTACCTAAAAACTGACGATCGCAAATCACAACAGGCGAATCTTCATCTAAGTATAAACTCAAGTCTTCCTGCCGGATCATCAATTCTCCTTCAGTAGAAACATCACAAGGAACTTGTGAACATGAATCTCCTTTAACAGCAAAACAACCTACTTCTGTTTCCCAAAAATCCTGCTTCAGCGATGCAGACACAAAATTAGCTTGCGTCACAAACTCAGCCACAAATCGAGATGCAGGTTCTTGATAAACTTCCTCTGGAGTGCCAAACTGTTCTAATTGGCCTTGACGCATCACCGCTACCCAATCTGAAATCGAAAGTGCTTCTTCGCGATCGTGGGTGACAAATACACCAGAGGTTCCCGTTGCTTTGAGAATCTCGCGGACTTCCTGACGCAATCTTAACCGTACTTGTACATCTAAATTACTCAATGGTTCATCTAGTAAAATAATCGCAGGTCTAGGGGCTAACGCACGGGCCAGGGCTACTCGCTGTTGCTGACCCCCGGATAATTCATGGGGATAACGGTTTTCCAACCCTTCTAATCCCACCAGCGCTAATGCTTCGGTGACACCTTTCTGAATATTATGCTTTGACTCTTTTCCTTGATGCGTCAAGCCAAAAGCTACATTTTTCGCGACTGTCAAATGGGGGAAGAGTGCATAGTCTTGAAACACCATACCAATGTCTCGCTGTTCCGGCGGCATTGACATATTAACACTGGCTACAGTTTTTCCTGCTAGGGCGATCGTCCCTGCTTGTAGCTGTTCAAAACCCGCAATTAACCGCAGCAACGTTGTTTTCCCACAACCCGATGGCCCCAACAACCCCAGTATATCTCCTTGATGTAATGTCAGGGTGACAGATGCCACCGCAGGTGATGCTGCTTGGGCATACTGTTTTGTTACACCATCCAACTGCAGAATTATAGGTGGAGCCATTATTGCCATAAATAATCAACAACTTACTATTCTACAATAAACCTGTTTAGTGATATAAATTGTCAGAAAGACTTGACAAATGTTTACACCTACTGATAAACTAGCAAGCTAGACAATTTACTAGCGATGAAAAATTCCCAACAATCACTACAGCAAACAGCAATCAAGACAACCCAATGGCGATCGACCTTACGCGGCTTATCCGCTAGTGGGTGGACACTTGCGGTTATCGCTTTAGCATTGCCGATCGCCATACCAGTTTTCAGTGTCTTATCCAGTATCTTTTTTGAAGCTAAAGATACATGGCAACATTTAACCGATACAGTTTTAACCCGTTATATCATCAACTCTTTATTGTTAATGATCGGTGTAGGCTTTGGTGTTGTCGTGATTGGCGTAGGATGTGCATGGCTAGTAACAATGTGTCGCTTTCGGGCCAGTCGCGTATTTGAATGGGCATTACTGTTACCCTTAGCGGCCCCAGCTTATGTCCTAGCTTATACTTATACAGACTTTTTAGAATTTTCAGGCCCAGTTCAAAGTGCTTTGCGTTCTATTTTTGGCTGGAGTTATGGAGACTATTGGTTTCCTAACGTGCGATCGCTCCCTGGAGCAATCTTAATGCTAATCTTAGTTTTATATCCCTACGTCTACCTATTAACAAGAGTTGCATTTTTGGAGCAATCAACTTGTACCCTAGAAGCTAGTAGAATACTGGGCTGTAGCCCTTGGCGGAGTTTTATTACAGTTGCCTTACCAATGGCTAGACCAGCAATTGTTGCAGGTTTAGCACTGGCTTTGATGGAAACTCTCAACGATTATGGCACTGTTCAGTATTTTGGAGTTGATACATTCACCACAGGTATTTATCGGACTTGGTTTGGCATGGGAGAACGAATTGCAGCCAATCAATTAGCTGCCCTGCTATTATTATTTGTTCTGGGTTTAATTTTAGTAGAACGCTGGTCGCGCAGTCGGACTAAATATTATCAAGCTAGCAGTCGCTATCGCCAACTGCAAACTTATCAGCTTAAAGGAATTAGGGGAAATTTAGCGGTAATTGCTTGTTTACTGCCGCTGTTTTTTGGTTTTTTATTGCCAGCGGGTCTGTTAGTAAAGTTGACATTAGCTAATTGGCAACTCACTTTAGATGAACGTTTTTGGATCTTTGCCCGTCATAGTTTAATTTTGGCAACACTGACAGCAATTTTAGCCGTAGTTATTGCCTTGATTATGGCTTATGGGTTACGGTTATATCCTAATTTAGGAGTGCAGTTAGGAACTAGAGTTGCGGCAATGGGCTATGCTGTACCTGGTTCTGTGATTGCAGTGGGGATTATGGTTCCCATTGGAAAAATTGACAATCTATTTGATAGTTGGATGCGTGAAAACTTTGGAATTTCTACAGGCTTGTTGTTAAGTGGTACGATCGCAGCTTTGGTATTTGCTTATATAGTTCGCTTCCTAGCTGTTTCTTTAAATGCGGTAGAGTCCAGTTTGAGCAAAATCAAGCCTAATTTAGATGATGCGGCGAGAAGTTTGGGTTATAGCCCGATGCAAACTTTAGTTACAGTTCATACACCAATGATGACGGGAGGTTTACTAACTGCCATGATGTTAGTATTCGTTGATGTAATGAAAGAGTTACCTGCTACTATAATTATTAGACCTTTTAACTTTGATACCTTGGCTGTGCGAACTTATCAACTTGCCTCAGATGAGCGATTGGCGGAAGCTTCTGGCCCAGCCTTGGCAATTGTTTTAGTGGGGATGTTACCGGTTATTTTATTAAGTTGGAAAATTGCGCGATCGCGCCAGTCTTCAACACTATAACCGCCAAATCTCTTCCCTGCTTGCACAGGTGATTGATTCTTTTAAAGCTATAGTCCGACAGGGGTTCAAACCCCTGTCTCATAGCGAAAGTCGTCTTCAGACGACTATACAGCTAGGATTTCAGTCGGTTTCAACTCACATCTTGCACCACTCTCAATTACTTGTTTAGGAACAGGCTTTTCGGCCTGTTCCACAAGAAAATCTACTCTTTGTGGAACGGGCATCTTGCCCGTTCTTGACAATGGTGCAAGATGTCGGTTTCAACCGACTTTAGCTATTAGACAGGGAATAAATTCCCTGGCGGGTTTCAGGAGAATGTATCAACCCTTCTTCCATCTTCCTTTTTCCTTCATAAATTAAGATGATTAATAAAAACTTAGCAATGTTTAACCGCACTACTGGCACAATCTCCTTCTTACTGCTTACTATTTTTGTCACCTTTGGATGCCAAAAACAGGCGACCAGCCCTCTCGAAACATTACAAAAAACTAAGCAATGTCCAGGATGTGACCTGACTGATACCAAGTTAAGTGACATTGATTTAACAAGCGCTAATCTCAACGGTGCTAAGTTGGAAGGTGCTATGCTAGAAAATGTCAAACTTAATGAAGCCTTACTCGATAGCGTCAATCTCAAAGGTGCAAATTTAAAAGGTGCTTCTCTGGAAAAAGCAGGTTTATTTTCGGCCGATCTCACAAATGCTGATTTGAGTAATGCAAATCTCAAGGGGGCTTTTTTGCGAGGTGCAAAACTGAATAATGCCAATCTTAGTAATGCCGATTTAAGTGAAACTGACTTAAATAGTGCTGATTTGACAGGGGCAAACCTGACAGGGGCAAACCTGACAGGCGCTATAATGCCGGATGGTAAAATTAAAAATTAAAGTTGATGGGATTCGACGGTTTCAACCGCCGAATCACAAAGAGTAGCTTCTTGTTCAAAAAGCCTCTATTTCCATCCGGCGCGATCGGCAATCTTTAAAGCGTCGGCGTTATTTTTCCCAAACACATCAGGGTTGAGAGGGTCAGATTTGAATGTACCAAAACTTGCCACTACAGGATCGATCGCCACACCTGAAATCACAGGGTATTCGTTATTACTCCTAGCAAAAATTTGTTGCGCTTCGCGACTGGCTAAGTGTTCCAAGAATTTGGTCGCGCCTGCTTTGTTACGGGAGGTTTTGACTACACCCCCACCACTAATGTTGACGTGGGTACCGCGATCGCGCTGGTTGGGGAAAAATACACCTACTTTCGCCGCGATCGCTTTTTCTGCAGGATCTTTCGATTTCATTAAGCGAGCTACATAATAGGTATTAACAATGGCAATATCGCCTACCCCATCAGCAACAGCCTTGATTTGCGCCGTATCATTTCCCTCTGGAGGACGCGCAAAATTAGCCACCAATCCTCGTGCCCAAGCTTCTGTTTTTTGAGCTCCATGAACCGCTAACATAGCCCCAACCAGAGACTGATTATAGATATTAGTGGACGATCGCACTAAAACTTTGCCTTTCCACCGAGGTTCTGTCAGCGCCTCATAGGTTGACAATTGGGCAGGGTTCACCTTGCTTTTGTTATAAACAATCACCCGTGCCCGGCGCGATAGACCGAACCAGAAACCTTGAGGATCTCGCAAACTTGCTGGAATTGCCGATGTCAGGACTGTTGAAGACACAGGTTGCAGAATACCTGCTTGTTTGGCCCGCCACAAACGCCCACCATCCACCGTGATGAAAACATCAGCGGGGCTATTTGCACCTTCACTTCTGATCCGTTCAATTAGTTGGTCAGCATCCGCCTCAACGAGGTTAACCTTGATCCCAGTTTTTTTGGTGAAGCTTTGGTACAACTCATTATCAGTATCGTAGTGACGTGCTGAATAAAGGTTGAGAGTCCCGGTTTGGGCTGCGACAGGGGCTTTTTTGCTTAGTTCCCCCACGGCCACGACAGCCATTGCTGTACCGCTGGCAAGAAAAATACGCCGAGAAATGCTCATTGTTCTATAATGATAGATTTTTTCATCTGGTAATTGACACGATGGTCTCTCTACAGCCATCTATAGTCAGTGCTTTACTATATTAATGCAAATAATTCTTATTTGATGATCGAGAGCGTAACTATTTTAGGGCTGACGCACTGCTGGTCAATCGATTTTAGATTTTAGATTTTAGATTTTAGATTGACTTGCGCGAGATAAATGCGGGGGCAATAAGTGATTTTCGATTTTCGATTTGGGATTGATTCCACGGATAAATCACGTGGCGGGTACCACATGAAGAAATTCGTGGTCAGAAATCCGGTCTCGACTTCGCTCAACCTGCAGTTTTTTTCCGAAAAGACTTGGTTATAAGCTGTCGGGCATCTTGCGTTGTATTTTTCGGGCGGGCGGGACGCCCAACCCCTACTCCCCACAACAATTTCATCTGAGATGTTGCACGATTCTCAATAAGCCTTTTATGAACAGGCTTTTCGGCCTGTGAAGCGAGAAAACTCATTCTTTGTGGAACGGGCCCTGGGGCCCGTTCTTGACAATGGTGCAGCATCTGAGATCCTACGGCTTATTTGTGTCTAATTAGCTCGTAAATTTCCACATAGTCTTTAGCTGGATATTTCCACGAATTGTCACAATTCATGCCTTGAAGCATGAGTTTTTCAAATTCATCATGATAGTCATACCACAACCCGATCGCCCGATCGAGCGCCGACTCTAAAGCCGAGTAGTCGGTTTGGTAAAACACGTAACCGTTGCGCTCTTCCGGGAGGTGGCGGGTGTCGTAATCTCGATCGAACACAGTATTCACCAAACCGCCAACTCCCCGCACCACAGGAACAGTGCCGTACCTCAACCCGATCATCTGAGTCAGCCCGCAGGGTTCGTAATTACTGGGAACCACAATCATATCCCCACCCGCGTAAATTAAGTGCGACAGTTCCTCATTAAAACCTAGTTCTAAATGGCAGTCGGGGTTATCATTTAAAAACTGTCTTTCATGCTGGAAATGCGCGTTAATTCCCGCTTCCGTCGCGGAGCCCAAAAGCACGAATTGCGCTCCCTTACTCAGAGAGTAATAAATTGCATGGTGGACGAGATGAACGCCTTTTTGGTCATCCAAACGACCGATAAAGGTAATAATAGGCTTGTCAGCATCGCGCAGTAACAGCCGATCGCGCAAAGCTTTTTTAGTTTTGGCTTTTCCTGCCAAATCCTCCTGATTGTAGTGGTGCGGAATATAGCGATCGCCATCGGGATTCCAGACATCATAATCAATGCCGTTGAGTACCCCGCGAAACTTCTCTTGATACAAGTGCAATGTGTGGCCCAAACCGTAGCCACACTCGCCGAGGTGAGCTTCCCAAGCGTGGTGCGGCGAAACCGTGGTGACAAAGTTCGAGTAAACAATGCCGCCTTTCATAAAGTTGATAGCAAAAGGGTTAAAGTTATCTCGGAGGCGATCGTAATCAAAATAATAATCCGGTCTGTGCAAACCCGTTGCTTCCAAAATATCGCTACCTCCCATGCCTTGATGTTTGAAATTGTGAATGGTATAGCAGACTCGCTGATTTTCCATCCAATTGTATTTGTAAATTTCAAACAGCAGGACTGGAATCAAACCAGTTTGCCAATCATGACAGTGAATCACATCGGGACGCTTGTTGCTTCTGAGCAAAAATTCCAAAGCGGCTTTGCTGAAAAATGCAAACCGCATATTGTCGTCATTGCACCCGTAATAACAGCCGCGATTAAAAAAGTTATCTTGAGAGCGAGGTTCGATGAAAAAACACAACTGCCCGTGCACCCAGCCGCACAAGACATCGCAGAGGATTTCGCCGCCGTACCAGGGCACAGCCAAATCCCGGTAGGCCTCGTGAAGTCCCCAAATGTGGTCGTACCTCATGCAGTCGTACTTGGGTAGAATAATCTCGACGCAGTGGCCGGAATTCTGCAACTCCCGACTCAAACCGTAAACTACGTCGCCCAAACCCCCTGCTTTGATGACGGGGGCGCACTCTGAGGCAATTTGTACTATGTACATTTTTTTTTCTCGCTCCTGATGAATCAAAAAGATATTTTCTTAACATGACAAAGTATATGGTTTCTCGCCAAATAAGCAAGTAGGCCATTGGGAATACAGGGCGATCGGGCTCCCAGAAGCCGAATTTGCGGCGGTTGCGATCGGCGATATCGTTTCGGCATTGCTGCAACTCGATCGCAAATTCCGCAAAACATAACTCATCTTCTCGCATTTGTCAACTCAATCTTTTGAGTCAAATCGCCATTTGTCTCGTCTAGTTCCGAATAGCGATCGAATAACTCACTCAAAGCTTCTTCTCCAACAATTTCTCCATTACTGACAAACTTCTCTACCTCCACCGAACCATCACTCAAAAATTCTATTTCCCACCGTTCCCCAGGTACAGCTACAATTACCATCAGAGCTTCATCGCGATGATGCGCTAAACTGTAATCGATAGCCTGTTTTTGCAATTTTTGCAAAAATAATATTACTTGGTCAAATCCATTATTTTTCATCTATAAAATCTCCGATCGCTCAACAATTTGCGAACCATCTTAAAGCCGGGGATATTTTATTCAGCACCTCTTTCTATTTGCTCCCATATCATTTCGCTAAATTCTTCCCAACTTGGCGAACTTGCCGGAAGCTGTGCTTGTTTTATACTACCTTTTTTACCTTTGAGAATCTCAGACACTTTCATGCCTGCAAATTTGTGTGCGATGTTTCTTCCTCCTTATCTTACATAAATCCCACTCATAATTCTCATACCGCTAGACAAAAATGCAACAACTCAACCCAAACCCATCGCATCATTTTCACATACTAATAATTTACCTTTCCCCTGATAATACCAAACATAACCCTCTCCACCGCCTTTGCCAAAATGACCTAATTTTCGATAATCTTCTTCAATCCCCTTGGTAAATCCTTTCACCAAATCGCAATCAGCTATCAAAGTTTCACCTTGTTTGAGTTCGACAACCTTAGCCGGTGAATTTGTAGCAGCTACAACTATAGCTTTTTGCTCGCGCAAAGCTGTAACAGCAATTCTCCACCTACCGTCAATCGATTTTAGATTTTAGATTTTAGATTTTAGATTAAAGAATTGAAGCATTGACTTGCGCGAGATAAATTCGGCGGGCAAGTTTCATCGGATACAGGTTTTTTATTTCTGGACGGATGAATCACGTGGCGGGTATCCTGGATGCTTTCGGTCAATTTTCCAATACACCAATGCAGCGCACCTTTTTGAATTATTACTCCCGAATTATTCAATTTAATTTCCGCTTGCTGAACGAGGGGAATATTCTTAGTGGGATGATAAAACTTGTTCGTTTCTGGATTGATATTATTTTGGACATACCACAAATCCGTTGGTTCCAAAACCTTGATTTCGTATTTCATAATTTACCTCGCCTATTTACGTGAAATGTGTTAAACATTTTACCCAAGATTAGGATCTGCCGCGCTCCCGGACTTATCTTGTGAAATTTATCTTTGGCCGACATCCTCTGGTACTGTTAAAGTATCTAGCTATCTTAGCAATAGCAGACAGCGCCCCTCCACAATTGTTGAGAAAAATTTATGCCTGCGATCGCACAATCTCCCAATTTACCGATTTTACAAGAAATCAACTCAGGATTACCCCATATTTGTGGCTCCGAAGCAGAAATTAATGCCGCAGCCAACAGCAACGAACCAATCTTTCTACCTACCACAAATCTGCGGCTGGAAAATATTCAAGCCGGATTCGCCTGCGCCCTGCATATGCACCAACCCACCATTCCTGGCGGTGCAAACGGCGAACTGATCTGCAATCTCCAGCATATGTTTGAACATCCCAACCAAGGAGACAACCACAACGCCGGAGTGTTTGCTTGGTGCTATTCCCGCATGGGAGAATTTATCCCCCAACTGATTGCCGAAGGCTGCAACCCGCGAATTATGCTGGACTATTCGGGCAACTTATTGTGGGGATTGCGCCAAATGGGACGCGACGATATCTTTGATAATCTCAAGCGGATTACCTGCGATCCTCAATATCAACCTCACGTAGAATGGCTGGGGACAATGTGGAGTCACGCCGTCATTCCCTCAACTCCCATTCCCGACATCAAACTCCAAATTCAAGCATGGCAACATCATTTTGCAGCCATTTTTGGCATTGATGCCCTGAAGCGCGTCAAAGGTTTTTCGCCCCCAGAAATGCACTTTCCCAATCACCCAGATACACTTTACGAATACATCAAAGCTTTGAAAGAATGCGGCTATCGCTGGCTGATGGTGCAAGAACATTCTGTAGAAAATCCCGACGGTTCGGGATTGTCGCACGACCAAAAATATATTCCAAACCGTTTAGTTGCCCGCAATTCTCACGGCGAAACAATCAGTATTACTGCTTTGATTAAAAGCCAAGGTTCAGATACGAAATTGGTCGGTCAAATGCAGCCGTATTACGAAGCAAAAGGACGCAATAAACAGCAAATTGGCAATGTCACAGTTCCTTCTTTAGTCACTCAGATTGCCGACGGCGAAAATGGCGGCGTGATGATGAATGAATTTCCCAGCGCTTTTGTCAAAGCTTGGCACGAAAACCGCGAACAAGGCGGGGGGAAATCTGGTGTTGTTGGTTTAAACGGCACTGAATATTTGGAGATTGTTGAAGCGGCGGGTGTTAATCCTGATGATTATCCCATTTGTCAAGGGGTTAACCAGCACAAAATCTGGCACCTAGTCGATCCTGATAGTGCAACGCCGGAAAAAGTGGAAAGTGCGATCGCCCAACTCAAGCAAACAGACCATAATTTTCACATGGATGGTGCTTCTTGGACTAACGATTTAAGTTGGGTGAAAGGCTACGAAAATGTCTTGGAACCGATGAATCTACTCAGCGCTGCATTCCACAAAAAATACGATGCGCGGGTGCAGCAAGATGCCGCTGTTACTAAGCAGTTTGAATACCAGCAAGCTTTGCTTTACAATTTGTTGCTACAAACAAGCTGTTTCCGCTATTGGGGACAGGGAACTTGGACTGATTACGCGCGGGAACTTTATAACCGCGGCGCTGCTTTAATGAAGTAGGAAAATTTGGCAGTTGCGGTGTGGCGAAAAACCCGCAACTGCGAACTTTTCCAAATTTTACAAACAAATAATTCCAGTGCACCCGGATTTGATATCAACCCTATATTCGCTGATTTTCTCGCATTTTAGAGGAAACTAGATAAAAAACAGTATCCCTTGAAACTTTTTAGCTACAGAAGTCAATATTTTATCTTAAATCTTCCTTTAGGCTTAACTAATATTACTAGGAAAGATTTGATTTACTTCTCTGAAAGTCACTCAATTCAGTAAATTTTCGGATTGTGTAGAACTTTGATACTGTGATAATGTTTGGAGATAATCTCACCAAACTTCTTTTAAATCAGCGTAGGCGCTACTGCCCTACTCTTAGGATAAAGCAATAAGGAGGACAAGCATCATGACTATAGGAGAATCCAGTGACAACAATGCCGTTGAAGTAGATGGCATTCGGTTTGAAACAATCCTGTCAAACCGTCTGTGGATTGTCCCGATCAAAAGAACTAACCAAGACGATCATACATCTGTAGTGTTAGGTTTTTCCCTCACTAACAATACTTCAACTCCCTATTATTTTAGTTTTTTCCAATTTTTTCCCGAAATTATAACATCAGATGGTCAAAATATTAATCCTGGTTATCAGGCAGATGGAGTAGGAGTACCTGACGAATCCGATCTTCACTTAATTATGCCGGGAAAGTCTGTAACTTTTTCTCAAACTGCTCAGTGTTATTGGGAGCGAAAATATCCAAAAATAAAAAGAAAGCAGGATAGAGATTTAATGCTTTTTATGCCTTTTACCAACCGTGAATATTGGAAATTTCATCTACCATCTACGGGAAATTATTCGATTAGATTCAAATACGAAGTAACTAATGCGACAGTAAAATGCTATGACGAGTTAATACATAAACAGTGCTTAAAAATGGTATGGGTTGGGCAAGTTTTTACCCCTTTCATAGAGTTTTGCATAGTGCAACCAGTAACCACAAAGTGAACATGAAACTAATTAGGATTAACGCCTAATAATTAGCACTTCGTATAAACATAACTGATTGAGGATACATAATGGCGACCACACAAACGATCGTAATGTTTTTAGCAACACCCTTGTTAGTTGCATTCACGAGTCAAGAGGCTATGGGTTTCAGCCTGAGTTTTGCAGCAAAAGGAGCGCGAGATTTATACCTTCCAACTCAGTCTATCACTTATATGCAAGGGAATGAAGAAATAACTATCAACACCAGACTGGAGCCATATAAAATAACAGAAATGCCACGTGGCGGGACGATAACTTTGCAAAATCTGCTAGAGGCTTATAGGATATCAGCTTATAATAATTCCGGTCGTACACAGATTTGGAATTTTACTAAAGCGGATAAAGACTTAAGAGGAAATGTAGAAGTATTAAACTATTATGCTTGTACTTTTAAAATTCCCTGTAAATATCCTAATTTACCAAATGTAACAACACCTAATCCACCTGTTTCAACCGGAGTGGGAGCTGGGATTGAGTTGAATTACCGGCGAGGTAGAGGTGATACAACACGAGACCTTCGTTGGATTCAGTGGGTAAACACTAACCACCCGGCTCATGTGAAGCAACATGATAATAAAGTGTCAAAATACCTTGACAATGTAGGCCGTGAAAACACCCCTTTCTATCCAGGAAGTACCGAAAGATTGGCAGACAGAAGCTATAGAGAAGATCCCCTAAACGAGCATTATTGGATTGCTGAAGCTTACTTAGCTGACATAGAGACATTCACCAGAAAAGATAAAAACGAACTAACTATTACGGAAACAAACGTTAGGATTTACAACGGAATACGGTGGGGCTGGAAAAACAAAGTAACTCGTCGTCGCAAACAACCAGTTCCGGTTCCCGTTCCCGTTCCCGTTCCAAAGCCAACTCCAGCGCCCGTTCCAGTTCCAGAAGAATATTGTCCACCACCAGGTTTGCTTACTAAAAGCGGTAGCGCTATTGTTGCCAGCAGCAGCAGCGGTGGCGGCGGCATCGGTTGTGTGACACCATCGCCGTCACCCTCACCAG